>CAWUMW010000133.1:0-6629 GCA_963923415.1 uncultured Hyphomicrobiales bacterium
CCGCAGTCTCGTCGAGCTGATGGATCAAGCCTATTATCTCTACGCCCCCCGGCCATTGGCGCTGGAAGCAAAAGCCGAAACCTTGATCAAAGAGGGCAAAGAGGTTCTTGCGGCCATCAAACCGCAGCTCGCCGCCTTAACCGACTGGACCTTAGCGGATGTCGAACAAGCGGTTCGGGCCAGAGCGGAACAATCCGGCCTCAAACTGGGTCAAGTGGCCCAGCCCTTGCGCGCCGCCCTGACAGGGCGCGTCACCTCGCCGGGCCTGTTTGATGTCATGGTTGTGCTTGGAAAACAGATCTGCCTCGACAGAATTGAAGACCAGCTCTAAAAAGCCGCCAATTTTGCCTTGAAATTACTCATGAATTTTGCTTGTGGGGCGGGGGGTCTTTGCCTTTGGTCTGGTTGATAGACGCCCTGAAATGCTTTAGTAAACAGAACCGCTTACTTGTTTCCTGAGGGCTGTTTTCAGGATCGTGCGTTAAAACGCTCGCCCGATTTTTTAAACAGCATCCCCTAATGGTTTTGAGTGAGATTTTTTACATCAAGTTGGGGGTAACAGCATGAGCAGTTCCGCACAGTTCGATTTCAACAAGCAAAAAGTTGATATGCCTGTTAAAGAAGGCACGATTGGCCCAAGCGTTGTCGATATTGGCAAGCTTTATGGTCAAACCGGAATGTTCACGTTTGATCCCGGGTTCACATCAACCGCAAGTTGCGAATCCAAAATCACCTATATCGATGGTGATGAAGGCATTCTGCTGCATCGCGGTTATCCGATTGAGCAATTGGCCGAGCACGGTGACTTTTTAGAAACCTGCTATCTGCTGCTTTACGGGGAATTGCCCACCTCCGCCCAAAAGAAAGATTTCGAATATCATATCACGCGCCACACGATGGTGCATGAGCAGATGATGCGGTTCTTCCAAGGTTTCCGCCGCGACGCCCATCCGATGGCTGTGATGGTGGCCTCGGTCGGTGCTTTATCGGCTTTCTATCATGACTCAACAGATATTTCCGATCCGCAGCAACGCATGATCGCGTCCATGCGCATGATTGCCAAAATGCCAACTCTGGCAGCGATGGCTTATAAATATTCAGTTGGTCAGCCCTTCGTTTATCCGAAGAACGATCTCGACTATACGGCCAATTTCTTGAATATGTGCTTTGCCGTTCCGTGTGAGGATTATCACGTCAATCCCGTGTTGGCGAAAGCGCTTGATCGCATCTTTATTTTGCATGCAGACCATGAGCAAAACGCCTCCACCTCAACGGTGCGCTTGGCTGGTTCCTCCGGTGCCAATCCCTTTGCTTGTATTGCGGCGGGCATTGCCTGTCTGTGGGGGCCTGCGCATGGTGGCGCCAATGAAGCAGCATTGAAGATGCTGGCTGAAATCGGACATGTTGATCGCATTCCGCAATTCATTGCACGCGCCAAGGATAAGAACGATCCGTTCCGTCTGATGGGCTTTGGCCATCGCGTTTATAAAAATTATGACCCGCGCGCCAAAATCATGCAGAAAACAACGCATGACGTGTTGAAGGCTGTGGGCAGCAAGGATCCGTTACTGGATGTGGCGGTTGAATTGGAACGCATTGCCCTGACCGACGAATATTTCGTCGAGCGCAAGCTTTATCCCAATATCGATTTCTATTCCGGCATCACCTTGAAGGCCATGGGCTTCCCAACCTCGATGTTTACAGTGCTGTTTGCTTTGGCACGTACCGTTGGCTGGATCGCGCAATGGAAAGAAATGATTGAAGATCCGGGCCAGAAGATCGGCCGTCCGCGCCAGCTCTATACGGGCTATGCGAAGCGCGATTACAAAGACATCAAAGGCCGCTAAGACTGGGATTGGGTTCATCGACCCACCAACAATCATAAAGGAGGCTTCGGCCTCCTTTTTTTATGCCGCACTTTATAAAAACCCCAGCCCCATCAGTTGATCGCCGACAGAATAATCTCTGCGGCTTGTTGTGACGGAGGCGTGTGAACGCGCATAGACTCAAGCACGGAATGGCAAGCCGTCATTTGATTGTGTCGCGCAGCGCTGGTGTCAAAGAGCGGCAGCAACGCCTTCACCAAATGATCAACCGTGCAATCATTTTGTAAAAATTCTGGAAAGGCCTGCTGCCCTAAAATCAGGTTTGGCAAAACAATCGATGACACGGTGATGAAATGTCTTAATTGCGCTTCAAGTCTTGAGACCTGATAGGCCACCACTTGCGGCACAGCCGATAAAGCCAGTTCAAGTGTCACCGTTCCTGAAGCTGCCAGCGCAACCCGTGCCTGCCGAAAGGCTTGATATTTTTCAGCCTCGCCGAGGATCACATCGGGCTTGATCGGCCAATCCGCCATCAAGCCCTCAATCTCATGTTGCAAATGCGTCACAGCCGGTAAAAGCGGTTTGATCGGCACAGCCGATTGCGTCACCAAACGATGCAAGGTCGCACCGAAAATCGGCATCAAGCGGCGAATTTCACTGCGCCGACTCCCCGGCAAAATCAGAAATGGAAAAGGCTTTTGCTCGCGCCGCATCTGCTCGTCGGCAGAGGGTTGGAGTTCTGCGAGACGTTCGATCAATGGGTGTCCAATATAGGTGCAGGGTGGTCCATCAAGCCGCCGATAGGCTTCGGGCTCAAACGGCAATAAAGCCAGCACATGATCAATATAGGATCGCATGGCTTTGGCCCGACCGGGCCGCCAAGCCCACACTGTTGGGCTGACATAATTGATGATCGGCAAATCAGGCCGTTGTTTTTTTAAGGCGCGTGCAACCCGATGCGTAAAATCAGGACTGTCGATCACCACCAAAACATCGGGTTTGATCTGCGCAAAATAAGCAATGGTTTCTCGTATGCGCCGCAGCAGCAAAGGCAGTCGGCCAAGGACGGGTAAAATCCCCATCACAGCCAAATCAGAGAGCGGGAACAAAGAGCTTAACCCTTCTTGCTCCATCAAAGGACCACCGATCCCCATGATCCGACAAGACGGATGACGCTCCCGCAAAGCCCGCATGAGTTTGAAGCCAAGCTGATCGCCTGAAGCTTCACCCGCAATCACCCCGATTGTTAACGCGCGCGTCACGTTTTAACTCCGGTGATAAACAACCCCGCCGCATTCGCGCGACGGATCATCTCCTCACGCTCAATCAAAATCACGCTGCCCGCCTGCAATGCCAAGCCGGAAATACCGGCTTGGATACAAGCATCAATAGTCCGCGGACCAACAGCAGGCAAATCAGCCTTTCGCTCTTGTCCTTGCTTGGCGGCTTTGACAAATAAACGCGTATAAAGGGCTGGCTGTTTAGCAAACCACGATCGGTGCGGCCGACAGCGTTTCAGCATTTGATCCGTGCCCTCTGGCCCTTCAATGGCCAACACACGCGTTCCCTCAATGACGGCTGCTTGCCCACAATCAAAAGGCGACAAAGCCCGCAATAAAGCAAAGCCTGTCACCATCATGCGCTCATAGGCAGCATCGGGCACCACAGACCCCAAAGACCCAGCCGGGCATAACAAAGCAGACGCAACCTGATCAACGCCCAGAACCGTCAAGCCTTCCTGCTTTAAAAGATCCAAGACTGCGCGCAAAACGTGATCATCGCCTTGCGCCAATACGGCCAGCAGATCAACGGACTGCTTCATGTTCCGAAAGGCGCTTAACAGAAGATGCGGAGCGGGACGACGCACATGCCCCGCAAGAACCACACCGACCAAAGGGCGCGCTTTAAGAGCAGATAAAATGGCCTGCGGTTCAAACAGATCAACCCAAATGGTCTCTGCCTCACGTCGCAACGCTGAAGAGGCAAAACCTTTCAACGCAAAAAAGATCGGCTGATAGCCTTGCTGTCGGGCTGCACGCGCTACATCAATAGGAAAGACACCGCCGCCTGCCACAATAGCCAAAGGGCGGGCGGGCACAATCGCGCTGCGCTCAGTTTTCATGACCTTCGCGGGGTGTGCAGATACTGCGGCTGCCGCCCTCACGGATAAAAGCCAAAATTTCACGCACTGTCGCATGAGAGGAGAAATCCTGCTCCACATCGTCCATGCGCTCTTGCAAGGTTCCCTCATCCGCAAACAACAACCGATAAGCGCGGCGGATATCATGGATCACATCCCGCTCAAATCCACGCCGTTTCAAACCGACAATATTCAAGCCAGCCAAATGCGCGCGGTTGCCAATCGCAATACCATAAGGGATGACATCATTCTCAACGCCCGACAGGCCACCAATAAAAGCATGCGCACCAATGCGGCAGAATTGATGAACAGCAGACCCACCACCCAAAATAGCAAAATCGCCAACATGACAATGACCTGCCAACATCACATTGTTGGAAAAGATCACGTGATTGCCGACAACACAATCATGCGCCACATGAGCATTGGCGAGAAAGGTGCAATGATGCCCGACACGCGTTTGCATCCCACCACCTTCAGTGCCGGGATTCATTGTGACACCTTCACGGATCAGACAATCCGCGCCAATGTCCAGCGTCGACGCCTCACCTTTAAATTTCAGATCTTGCGGAGGATGACCAATCGACGCAAAGGGATAAATTTTCGTGCGGGCTCCAATGGTTGTATGACCAGCCACAGCCACATGACTGATCAATTCAACCTTGTCTTCCAGCACAACATCAGGGCCCACGGTGCAGAACGGACCAATCACAACATCCGCACCCAACCGCGCTTTGGGATCAACAACCGATAAAGGAGAAATGACACTCAACGGCCTTACTCCAATACCAGCATGGCGCTAACATCCGCCTCGCAAACCACGGTTCCAGCCACTTTTGCGGTTCCCTTATACCACCACATCGTTGCCCGTTGCTTTAATTTCTTCATGTGAAATTCAACCGTATCACCCGGCTCAACGGGCTTACGAAATTTCGCATTATCGATGGTCATGAAATAAACTACTTTTGGTTTGCGACCATCTTGCATAGAGGCCACACACAAAGCCCCTGCGGTTTGCGCCATGCCTTCAATCAACATCACGCCCGGCATCACGGGATGTTCGGGAAAATGCCCGGTAAATTGTGGCTCGTTCATCGTGACATTTTTAATGCCGATACAGCTATCATCTCCATCCATCTCGATGATGCGATCAACCAGCAAGAAAGGGTAGCGATGCGGCAGCAATTGCATGATGCGTTTGATATCAGCCGAGCCCAAACTTTTTTTCTCTGTGTCGCTCATGGTGCCTCCTGATCACGAACAGGTTGCTCATTTTGAGATGGGGATGATTTAAGCGCTTTCAGGCCACGCCCGCCTGCTTTGGCCAAAGAGGCAAGGACGGCAATTTCTTTTCCCCATTGCCGTAATGGACGCGCCGGTGTTCCACCCCAGCGCTCACCCGCAGGCACGTCGCCCGCCACCGAAGCAGCGCCGGCAATCTGTGCCCCAGTGCCAATGGTAATGTGACCGACCGAGCCAGCCTGCCCTCCCATCACCACAAAATCACCCAAACGGGTTGAGCCGGAAATACCAACTTGCGCCACAATCACGCAATGGCGGCCAATCACAACATTATGGGCAATCTGCACAAGATTATCGATCTTGGTGCCTTCGCCGATAATCGTGTCCCGATTAGCGCCCCGATCAATCGTTGTATTGGCACCGATCTCAACGCGATCCTGAATGATCACCCGACCAACCTGCGGGACTTTATCGTGCCCCTGTCGGCCCATGGCAAATCCAAATCCATCCTGCCCGATACGGGCTCCTGTATGGATGATCACATCATTGCCGACCAAAGTATGCGTGATGGTTGCCGAGGGACCAACGGTCACATGACGTCCCAAACGCACATCGGCCCCGATAATAGCACCGGCACAAATGATGCTGCCCGCCCCAATTTCAGCCCGTGGGCCAATCACCACGCCGGGATCAACCGTCACCCCTTGTTCAAGTCGAGCCTCAGGATGAATGAACGAACCGGGCGCAATACCTGTCCCGCCGAAAATCGGTTGCGGCCGCATGGCTGAAGGAAACAAAGCCGCACTGAGGCGCGCAAAGCTCCGATAGGGTTCATCAACGACAAAGCACGCAAGATGAGACGGTGCATCCGCCTGATGCTTTTTGCCAATAATGGCCGCACTCGCCCGTGTGACTTTGAACTGCGACAGATAGGCCTGATTATCTAAAAAAGTGAGATCGCCCTGCCCGGCCTGATCAAGCGGTGCAACCGCTTTGATTGGGGTTTCAGGATCAAACCCCGCCGGAACAGCAACATTTAACAGATCAGCAATCGACTGAAGACGGAAGTCTGTCAGATCACGAAAGAAACAGACTTCGCTCATCGCGGGCCACGCTCAAATGAGGCGGGACGAGTTTAGAAACTCGTACCACCAGAGAAGCGGAAAAACTGCGTCCGGTCATAGGTGTCTTTGGTAATCGCCTTAGCAAAGTCAAAGCGAATAGGACCAAGCGGTGACGCCCAAATCAAGCTGGTACCAACCGAAGAACGGATCGTATGGCTGTCATGAACCTTAAGCTGGGTGTAAGGAGAAGTATAATCTGTACCATAACAGTTATTCTGATCCATACAAAGATAGCTGAAATTTTTCTTACCTTCATAACCAAACAGCGTCCCCGCATCAGCAAAGACGGCCATTTTC
>CAWUMW010000134.1:0-6627 GCA_963923415.1 uncultured Hyphomicrobiales bacterium
ACATCAGGATCGCCATTGCGCGCATTTAATCGAATTTCCAGAGCCTGAAAAATTTGTTGGAAGGGCATACGCTCCAAAGCAATTTTGATTGTCGGATTGCGTTTTTCAAATTCGGCCATCAGAGGCAAAACTTGATTGTCAGGCCAGCCCATCCACACCACTTTGAGGGTTGTTTGCTGGGCCCGGACAACAGCCGGCATGGCGAGTGTCATTGCACTGGCTGCTGCCGTTTTCAGTATCGTGCGCCGCGAAAATGTCATGGAAGCCTCTCCCTCTTTTTTCAGTTGTTGCTTTTTGCAGCTTAACGCGATTTCATACATTCTCAAGCCGGGTTTTGTGGCAATGGGTGTTTTTTTGAATGAAGCTTTTAATGGATTGTGATCCTGGACATGATGATGCGATTGCCATTCTTTATGCAGCGCAGCATCTTGATCTTGTCGGAATCACCACAATATTTGGCAATCAGACGGTTGAAAAAACCACGCTGAATACGTTGAAAATTTTGAGTTTAGCGGGGCTTGATTATCCTGTCGCGCAAGGATGCGCGCGTCCTTTATTGGGAGAGCCGCCTCTGGCGACCGATGTGCATGGCGCATCGGGTCTGGATGGTGTTGAGTTGCCGCCCCCCCATTTGAAGTGCATCACGGAGCATGCGGTCTCGTTTCTTATCGAGCAAGCGCGGCGCTATGCCGGTGAGCTGGTGGTTGCCATTACCGGAGCGCATACCAACATTGCCTTAGCTTTGCGTCTTGAGCCGCGTCTCAAAGACTGGGTCAAGCAGATTACCATCATGGGTGGAACAACAGGGATCGGCAATTTAAAGCCACAGGCTTGTGTGAATATCTTGTCTGATCCTGAAGCCGCACAGATTGTTTTCTCGTCCGGCATTCCCATTTATTGGGTTGGCTATGATGTGACACGGACTGTCTTAATGACCGCCGATGACATTCAAATCTTGCAAAATAGCGGTCGAAAAGTCGCGCGCGCGGTGGGAGATTTGGCTGCTTATTATCGGGCGCGCCAATTGCGCGTGAATGGGCTCAATGGCGCCCCCATGCATGACAGTTGCGCGATTGTGCCCCTGATCCGCCCCGATCTAATCAGCTATCAACCTGTTCATCTTCAAGTGGCGCTTGCGGAAGGCATTGCGCGTGGCATGACGGTGGTTGATCGCAGGCCGTTGCAGCCGGGTGTTGCCGTTCAGTCTATTACAGCGCGGCAACCCGACAATGTGTTGATGGCGGTTGATCTCGACCGTAGAGCCGTTATTTTGCAGATTATGGAAGCCGTCCTGCGTTATCCTTAAGGATTGGGGGAGAGATGTCTAAAACAAAAATTATTATTGATTGTGATCCAGGCCATGACGATCTGGTTGCCATTTTATTTGCCGCACGCCACCTTGATCTCTTGGGCGTAACCACCGTGCATGGCAATAACACCTTGGCCAACACCACCCGCAATGGATTGATTGCCTTGGAGTTAGGCCGGCTTGATGTGCCGCTTGCGATGGGGGCGGTGGAACCGCTCGTGCAACCCTCTGTTGGGATTGCCTCTGGCCATGGTAAAAGCGGTTTGGATGGCCATGATTTTGCTGATCCCGTACAGCGCCCCATTGCACAGCATGCGGTGGATTACATCATTGAAATGGCCCACAAGCATCAAGGTGAATTGGTTCTTGCTACAATCGGTCCCGAAACCAATTTGGCCTTGGCGATTAAGCGCGAGCCACGCTTGCGGCAATGGGTGCGTGAAATCACCATTATGGGTGGATCAACAACAACCGGAAATTTCTCACCTGCTGCTGAATTTAATATAGCTGCTGATATTGAAGCGGCGTCGGTTGTCTTTGAAAGCGGCATTCCGTTTCGCATGGTTGGTTATAATATCACCCGCGAAACAGGCTTTGATAGCAACGATATTGAACGATTGCGGGCAGGCAAGACGCAGGCCTGTGTGGCGATTGCCAATCTCATGCAATTTTATTTGAACCGACAAAAACAGATGTATGGCCTTAATATTGCGCCTATGCATGATGTGTGCGCCATTATCCCTTATGTGCGGCCAGATCTCATTGATTTTCTCTACACATCAGCTCGGATAGAATTAACCGGCACCTATACGCGCGGCATGACCGTGTGTGATGTGCGCCATCCTCAAGGGAGCGCCGAACCCACGTTGCGCAATCGCACAGAGCCAAATGCGCAGGTGGCCGTGCGTGCTAAAAGCCGCGCCTTAATCGATTGTGTGATCGATACGCTGTTGACATATTAAGGAGTTTCCACTTTTAAGGCTTTCCACTTCTAAGGTTTGCCGCAGAAAAGGACATCGCGCGCGTGAGACGATCATAAAACGCCGTCTTCGGGCCTTTTCGGGCCGTCTTCTGCATGGCTTGGGAAGCGGTGGTTAAGGCTTGTGCGATTCCCGTCCGGCGCACCGATCAAGGCTCCTTTGCGGCATCGGTATACGGGACATTTTTGTCAAAATGGCCACAAAATTTATCAAAAATGCCTAAAATAAGGTGAAATTTGACAAAATTTTAAATATCGATATCGATATTGATTATGAATTCAGTCGCTGACATCCGTCTCCTGAGGCCCGCCGATTATGTGCATGGCTTGTTGATGCGTCGGATCATGCTGAATGAGTTAGAGCCCGAAAGTGTGCTGACGGAATTGGGGCTTGCTGAGGAGTTGGGTTGTTCGCAAGGGACGATCCGTGAAGCGCTTTTGCGATTACAGCAAGATGGTTTGGTGGCCCGCAGTGGCCGACGTGGAACATTGGTGACGCGTCTGACCGCCGAAGAAGCACGCGAGATGCTCGCTTTGCGCCGACATATCGAGATGAAGGGCGCTGAGAAAGCGGTAAAAAACCTGACCGATAAAGACTTGCAAGCGCTTATGGACTTGCGGGCTGAGATGGACCTGGCGGTTGCAGCGGGGGATGAATATCGGCTGATCGAGATTGACCGTGATTTCCATATGGCGATTTTCAAATTATCCAAACTCGATGCTCTGGAGAGCATTTTGCTTCGCTGCATCATGCATGGGCATCGCAGTAAATTATGGGCGCCCGGTCATCGCCGTTCTCTTGCGGCGACGGCGCAACGCCATGATGTGTTGATTACTGCATTACGGACAAAAAATGCAGATCTGCTGCGCTCAGAACTAGGTCTGCATATTGATACGATGTTGTTGCTTGAGGGTGAAGATCGCGTTTAACGCTCTGGTTCATCATCATCACGGACCCAGAGTGAAATAAAATGAGGGGAGGATGACATGACTATGAAACGTAGAACATTTTTACAATTAGCCGGCGGTTCGGTGGCTGCTTCGGGATTAGCACGCCCTGCTCTGGCGCAAACGCCAACAACTGTGCGGTGGTGGTATCATTATGATAATCCGCAAAGCACACCACAGGCACTGATTGAGAAATTTGAAGCCGCGAATAAGGGCATTAAGATTCAAGCAGAGGCGATTCCGTGGGGCGGGGGCACTGATTATGTCAATCGCGTGTTCTCCTCGATTGTTGCAGGCAACCAGCCGGATTGCGCTATGGTACGCTTGTCTTATCTGTCCCGCTTTCAGCAAATGAAAGCACTTGAGCCGCTCGATTCATATTTGGGCAGTTGGGCCGGGCGGTCGGATATTTCTGAGGATGTGTGGAAAATCAATCGCGCTCCTGATGGCAAAGCCTATTACATGCCGTTGCATTATGTGGTGATCTATCTTTATTACAGACAGGATTTATTCCAGCAGGCTGGATTACAGGCGCCAAAAACGCATGCCGATTTTCTAAAAGCAGCACAGGCGCTCACGAAAGACGGTATCTATGGCTATGGCATGCGCGGAGGTGCAGGCGGATTTGATAATTGGGGCGCCTTTGTGTTGGGTGCTGGCGCCACTTTTGAAAAAGGCGGAATGTTGACGGAGCAAGCACTGGCGGCCAATCGCTGGTTTATTGAACTTGCGACCAAACATAAAGTTGTGCCGCCTTCCGCACCAACTGATGCCTTCCGCCAAATTGTCGATGGGTTTAAGGCTGGACGATCCGCGATGATTATTCATCATATTGGCTCTTCGGCTGAAATCGGTGCCGTCTTAGGCGATAAAGTCTCTGCGGTTCCGGTGCCACGTGCTGCAAATGGCGGCGGCTGGACCTATTTCGGAGATGAATCTAATGCCGTTTTTGCGGGCAGTAAAAATAAAGAAGCAGCGTTCCGCTGGATCAGCTTTCTCTCCTCTGGAGAGAACAATGTGGAACAAGCTAAATTAAGCGGGCAACTCCCTGTGACCATTTCAGGTGGCAAAGGATGGACTCAGCATCCGCAACGTTTTGTTGATGCAAGCTCTGCCTCTTTGCCTATCGCGCGCAGTTTGCCCGATCATGTGAAAACGCCTGATTTTACGGCTCGTATTTTGCCAACGCATGTTCAAAGAGCCTTGGCGGGTGAAATCAGTCCTGATGACGTCATGAAGGCGATTGATCAGCTTTATCATGGTTAGAATCGAGAATGGGGGAGGGGGTCTCCTCTCCCCATTGACGGGTGAAGTCTGATGTTGTCCTCAGCTATGCGGCATAAGGTTCTGCCTTACGGGTTTTTAATGCCTGCTTTGGTTGTGACCTGTTTGGTCATTCTCTATCCAGTGGTGGAAACGCTGGTTTTGAGTGTGCAAAATTACGTGCTTTATGCGCCTGAGGATTCGCGTTTTGTCGGGCTGGCACATTTTAAAACCTTATGGCGCGATGAAGTTTTTTGGATTGCCTTAGGCCATTCGATTGTCTGGGTTGGCGGTATTGTGCTGTTTCAATTGTTGTTGGGACTGGCGGCCGCACTTTTATTGAATCAAAGCTTTTGGTGGCGCGGATTAGCGCGTGCCTTGGTGATTATTCCGTGGGCTTTACCAAGCGTCATTATTGGCCTGATCTGGACTTGGATTTATGATTTCAATGTCGGCGTGTTAAATGACATGCTGTTGCGCATGGGAATGATTGATCAACCCATTGCGTGGCTCACCAATCCAAAAACCTCTTTACCCGCCATTATGCTCACTTTGATCTGGCAAGGTTTTCCATTTTTTGCCGTAATGATTTTGGCTGGATTGCAGACCGTGCCGCAAGAATTATATGAAGCAGCGCGGATGGATGGTGCCTCCGCGTTTCGACAATTTTGGCATATTACCTTACCCTCTCTGGCTGGGATCATTGCCACGGCCGTGTTGCTGCGGATAATTTGGGTGGCCAATTCGTTAGATATAATTTTGATCATGACAGGGGGTGGGCCGGGCTATACGACCTATACCTTGCCTCTTTATGCGTTTTTGCGTGCTTATAGCGAAATGGAATTTGGTTATGCAGCGGCCCTTGCCCTGGTGATGACCTTTCTGCTGCTCGGGATCGTTTTTCTTTATGTCCGCAGACAAGCGCGGGAGCTTGTCTGATGGCACAAAAAAACCGTGTCTTGCGTCTCTTTTTAATTGAAGTTCCTGTCTTACTGATTTTGCTCTTTGCCTTGGCTCCGTTTGTTTGGATGGTGTTAACCTCGATCAAACCTGAGAGTGATTTGGCCTCTTTTCCCGTACGTTATTGGCCAAGCCAAGTTACTTTGGCGCATTTTGAAATGTTGTTGCAAAGAACCAGTTTTTCAAAAAATTGGATGAATAGCTTGCTGATCGCCACGGGTGCTGTGGTGATGGGATTGAGTGTGAGTATTCCCGCGGCCTATGCCTTTTCCCGGTTTCGGTTTCATGGTCGCAATCTATTGTTAACTGGATTTTTAGTCATCAATATGTTTCCCATTGTGTTGTTGATCATCCCGCTTTTCGTGCTCATGCGCCATCTGGGATTGATTGATACATTTTTTGGCGTGGTCATCGGCCATTCAACTTTTTCTATTCCCTTTTCGATTTGGATGTTGGTGAGCTATTTTAATGCCATCCCAAACGAATTAGATGAGGCGGCTGTGATTGATGGGGCATCACGGCTGCAAACTATAAGATTGGTGATTTTACCGTTGATTACACCGGGGCTTGTGACCACTGCTATCTATGTCTTTATTACCAGTTGGAATGAATATTTGTTTGCTATGATGTTATCAGGCGACAAAGTCAGGCCCGTCACCGTTGCTTTGCAATTATTCATCGGTGAATTCACAGTCCAATGGGGACTTTTAACCGCAGGCGGTGCCTTGATCGCAGCGCCTGTGACCTTGTTATTTCTTTTCATCCAGAAAAGGCTTGTGGGGGGACTCACAGCCGGAGCAGTAAAATCATGACACGCGCACTCAATAAAATTGGCGTCATATCGATGTTTTATGCACGCCCCTTTACCAAAGATCATTTCTCAACATTTGCGCGGATGAAAAAAGCCGGTGCTGATGTTGTGGAATTGCTGGTGCCGGAGCCCGGTGAATTGGATTTGGCAGAAACACGGCAAGCGATTGCAGACGCAGGATTGACCTGTGTGTTAGCGGCGCGGGTTAATTTAACGCGTGATTTGGCAAGCCTTGATCCGCAAGCACATCAAGCAGGTGTTGCTTATCTTGATTATTGTGTGGAGGTGGCTGTTGGGCTTGGAGCCACCATTGTAGGGGGGCCGCTTTATGGTGCCCCCATGGTTTTTGCTGGGCGT
>CAWUMW010000135.1:0-6621 GCA_963923415.1 uncultured Hyphomicrobiales bacterium
ATGGATCAAGCAAAAAATTCAAAGCATTCATGCCGTTAACTTTAAATAAATGCATAAATTTCGGTCGAATTTGTTGACAACACGGCATGAAATTTCTATCAAATGAATCAAGATAATTGTTAGCGTAATTTTTGTTGTATTTATTCTTTCGCTTCAGCTCATTACGCTTATTTTATCGTTTAATTTCAATTATTTACTCATTTTTCGGACCGCCTTCCCCTTCAAATACCCCTCGTGAGTTGAGATTGGTTCATCGGCCGGATGGAATGTGAACTCTTAAAGGTACAGTATGCATCATTTTAATAAAACGGCTCTCTTTATTGATGGAGCTAATCTTTATGCCACAGCCAAATCATTAGGGTTTGATATTGATTACAAGCGGCTGTTGAAAGAATTTCAGGGTAAAGGCACTTTATTGCGGGCTTTTTATTATACTGCCCTCATCGAAGATCAGGAATATTCATCCATCCGTCCCTTGATTGATTGGCTGGATTATAACGGCTACCGGGTTGTCACCAAGCCCACCAAAGAATTCACCGATGCTGGCGGCCGTCGCAAGGTCAAAGGCAATATGGATATTGAATTGGCCATTGACGCTTTGGAATTGGCTCCTTTTATCGACCACATGGTTCTGTTTTCTGGCGATGGCGATTTCCGTTCGCTGGTTGAAGCCATGCAACGCCGGGGCGTGCATGTCTCGGTTGTCTCGACGATCTCGTCCAATCCCCCGATGGTGGCCGATGAATTACGGCGTCAAGCGGATGAATTTATTGATATTGTGACCATTGCTAATCGTGTCGGCCGTGAGCAGCGCGAAGGTGGTGGGCCAGATCGCCAACCCCGTCCGCGGATGATGGACGATGAGGATGAAGAATAAGAGAAAATTTTTCTGCGTAACGCAGTGTTGGACTCTTTTCTCACACATGGTGCATAAGGCGGATAAATCAATCCGCCTTTTTTATTGTCTCCCGCGCGGGCACACTCTCCCATGATAGCTGATCTCGATCCCTCACATGATTGTCCACTCTGTCCGCGTTTAGCCGATTTCCGCAATCACCACCGTCAGTTATCACCGAATTGGTATAATGCACCGGTGCACCGATTTGGTTCCTTAGAGGCCCGCATGGTCATCATTGGACTGGCGCCGGGCCTGAAAGGCGCAAATCGCACCGGGCGGCCCTTCACGGGTGATTATGCCGGTGTTTTGCTTTATGAAACTTTGATTAAATTTGGCTTTGCTCAAGGCACTTATCATGCAGATCCAAAAGATGGATTGGAACTGCAAGACTGCATGATTGTGAATGCGGTGCGCTGCGTGCCTCCAGAAAACAAACCAACGCCCGCAGAAATTAAACAATGCAGGCCGTATTTATTAAACACGCTGCAAGCAATGCCGAATTTACAACATATCCTTGTCTTAGGCCGCATTGCGCATGAGACCATAGTTAGAGCCTTTGACCTGCCCCTTAAATCATTTCCATTCGCACATGGGGCTGTCCATAAAGGACCATCATGGATGCTGCATGATAGCTATCATTGCTCACGTTATAACACGCAAACCGGGGTTTTAACGCAAGACATGTTTGAGAAGGTTGTGGCAAGACTGCGCGCGCACCTCGCACCAAAACGTTAAGGTTTAAATCCACCAAAGACCATATCGGGCGCGCTCAGATTGTGTCGTGAGGGACTGTGTCGACCAGCCCAAATTTCCGCAGCCTTTCCGCCATTAAATTGCATGATTGGCGCTTCTTGCCAACCATTGGCATTTTTATCGCGCCATGCAACGGCTGCCATATCATTGTTAAAATTGGTCACAAACATCGAGCGCAGCGCTGCAAAAGGATAAGTCGTGGGCACATTGTCATAGCTGATATCAATGACAAAACGATCTTGGTCTAATGTTTTCAAACTCAACCGCGCCGAGCCACCCCGTTTAAATGACAAAACAAAGCTTTTGGTTTCCGGCTCAAAAACAATGTCTTTCAAATCGACGATGGGACGTAATTGTGTTTCGACAGGCCCAACAAGAAAAGATGACCCATAGGCCGACCAGCGTAAATGAGCGGGGGGCAAAGGCCGCGCCCGCCAATATCCATCAGGAGGATAAAAAACAAGAACTTCTTCGGCGCGTTCTTGATGACGAACCCAAAGCTGCACAACATGCAGACCATTTTCTGTCCGGTTGCCAACTTTAACCGGAACAGTCCCCGGGCGCCAGAAACTGGGATATGTATAACCCGTTAGCCACATCTCCGGGGTTTCATAAAAAGTTACGCGGCGTGCATCAGACGCAAAAGAAGGATCAGAACTCATGTCGCAACTGGTGAAATCAGGCTGCCAACGATCAGCAACAATCATCCCCATGTAAGAGGGGTGAACCGCTTGAATGGTTAAGCCATGAATGGTCGGGCTTGAAAACTCCAACGCCACATTATCTTTTTCAGCGCAAACTTCCGCTTCGCTCTTATTGCGCACATCAACAGCGATTTCCGCTTTATGATCGGCAGCTTCAACACGCCAACTGGCATGGATCGAAAGAGTGATAATAAGCAGCAAAAGAAATCTCATCGTGGCCTCACTTATCGTGACCTGTTCCGATCTGGACCTAACAGAGACAAAGCCTCCAAGACATCCGGTGGGTCAATATCTTCAGGGATTAAAGCCCATCCATGCTGCCGCATTCTTTTTCCCCAATCGGGATGCGAAGTGATAACAGCAAATGGAATGGCTAAAACATAACCAAGCGTTAAAGGAAGTGATAAAAGAACCAGCAAAGGACTCACAGTCCATCCGAAAAGGACCAATCCAAAGCCAAAGACTGTATGCGGCAAAAACCGCCATACGGCATCCCATAGGGAAATTTTTCCAGCATCCCGCACTTGAGTTTTCCAAGCCTTTTGCGGACGCTGAAACAGGCTGCGCAGCATCAACTCAATCATAAAGACGCTTGTCGAAAAGGTTGTGAGCGCCCCTAACAAGAAAGAAAAAATTAATTCCGCCACAGCACTTTTTGCAAATAATGCCCCGCCCCCATACTGGCTTTGGCGATGGGGTACAAACAAGATGTCAGCATAACCAGCAAGTTTTGGAGCAAGGGACGCAAGCAAAAAAAGACCATAAAGGACAACCGCCGGTCCACTCACCACATCGGTTTCATACTGCCATTGATAGGCTTTAGCGATGATCAAGGGCTGGATCAGAACACAGGCAGGCAGGCCCAAAAACATCAAAATGGCCCAAATCAATTGAAACCGACTGACGGGGAGCAAGCCCTCCCAAAACAAGATTTTAAAATATTGAAGATTGCCATGACACCAGCGCGCATCACGCCGCAAAAATTCGATAATATTGGTTGGATTGTCCTCATAACTTCCCGTCTCAACGGGCAAAACGCGGACCTCAAAACCGCCTTTGCGCATTAAAACCGCTTCAACCTGATCATGCGATAAAATGGCCCCACTAAAAGGTGGGCGACCCTTCAATTCTGGCAAGGCGCAATGCTCAGAAAATGCCGCAATCCGCAGCATGGCATTATGCCCCCAATAAGGGCCGCAATCGGCCGTCCACCACGCCTGCCCCATCGTGTAAGAGCGCATGCCAGCCCGCATGCCAAATTGGAAGAACCGGGTAAAAGGACTGCGCGCCGGTGATCCAACAACCAAACTCTGCAAAATCCCTAATTTGGGATAAGCTTGAAGAATACGAACCATCCGGACAATCGTTTCTCCATCCATGACGCTATCCGCATCAAGCGTCAGCATATAGGCATATTCATGCCCCCATCTTTGACAGAAATCGACAATATTGCCTGCTTTATACCCGGTATTCTGCAGCCGCCGACGATAATGTAACGCATCAGGACGCGTCACAACGCCCTTCCAAGCTGTAAATAAGGCCTGTTCCCGGGCGACAATGTCTGAATTATCGCTATCACTGAGTACAAAAAATGAAAAATGTGCTGATTCACCCGTCGCTTCCAAGCTTTCATACATCACATGCAGACGTGCAAATGCGCGTGCTGGATCCTCATTGCGCAGCGTCATCACGAGCGCCGTCTTGAGGCGAATGGGTTTTTCACTCTGCGCTTCAGAAAGATAAGGCGCGACCTGTGCATAGCCATTGCGCGCCCCATGCAACAAATAAAAGCCGATCACGGCATTCCAGAAACCGAGGATCGACCACGGGCAAATCATCATAAAACAAAGAAATAGAGCGGTATCGAGCCAGCCCCAGCCCGACTGTCCTAAAAATGCGATCAGCCCAAAGGCAAAAGCAATGAGGGTCGCGCTATTGAGGAGAAGAACCACATAACGTCTTTTTGTAATCTCTGCCTGAGATTGCAAACCTGCCGGCCCCATATTGGCTGATGACATGTTATTTGGCATGATTGGAACTCATCCTTGCGGCAGATAGACAACCTAACAATAAAAACGAAACATCCAACCCAAGCACCCAACCCAAGTATTCAACCCAAGTATTCAACCCATGAATGAATTGACCCCGCGCATTCCCGCACGACCTAGCTCTGCAAACGGCTTATGGCTTGTCGATAAAAGCAAATATGCGATTTTACCAGTCCCTTTCCCTATTCCGGACAAGAAAACTGAAGTTTTGCTTAAAATGGAGGTGAGCGGCATCAGTCGCGGCACAGAACGCTTGGTTTTTCATAACCAAGTCCCTGAAAGCCTTTATGATCGGATGCAAGCGCCTTTTCAAAAGGGGTCTTTCCCTTTTCCGGTCCAATATGGCTATTGTGCGGTTGCTCGGGTCATTGATGGACCTGCCACGCTTCTCGATCGGCTGGCTTTTTGTCTTTACCCGCATCAGGATTATTTTACAGCATCCGCTGATCATTTGACGCTGATCCCCGATAAAATCCCCGCAGACCGCGCGATCCTAGCCGCCAATATGGAAACAGCGCTCAATGCCGTTTGGGATAGCGGCGTTACAGCGGGTGACCATGTCAGTATTATTGGCGGCGGGGTCATTGGTTTTTTAATCGGCTCTCTGGTGCGCTCCATCCCTGCTGTCAAGGTGACAATGGTTGATGTGATGGATCGATCGGAGCTGGCGCATCAATTCTCGCTTCACTTCGAAACAGAACCAGAAAAAGCGCTCAATGCCGATGTCGTGTTTCATTGCAGTGCGCAGGAAGCGGGCTTACAGACTGCATTAAAATGCGCCGGTGAAGAAGCACGCGTCATCGAAATGAGTTGGTACGGAACAAAGCCTGTCAATATTCCCCTCGGCGAGGCTTTTCACGCCAAACGATTACAACTCATCAGCTCACAGGTTGGTGGCTTGCCCGCCTCCCATCACAAGCGCTGGTCTTTTCGGCGTCGTATGCAAACTGTTATGACTTTACTTGATAATCCGCTTCTTGATCATCTCCTGACCCACACAATAAGTTTTGATCAAGCTCCCACCCGTCTCCCCCCTTTATTTGATGCGCCCGATGTACTGGCGATCTCTTTGCATTATGAAAGGACAGTTTGATGTTTGCGTTGGAAGTTCGTGATCATATTATGATTGCTCATTCCTTTAAAGGAGATTTCTTTGGACCTGCGCAGCGACTGCATGGCGCTACTTTTGTGGTGGATGTGACGTTTTTTCGTGAGCAGTTAAACGACTATAATGTCGTGGTTGATATTGGTTGCGCGCATGATGTTTTGAAAAAGATTCTTGAGCCACTCAATTACCGTAATTTGGATGAAGTCGATCAATTCAAAGGGCAGCAAACAACCACTGAATTTTTATGCTATACGATCTTTCAATCTCTCGCTCATGCAGCCCGTGATGGGCATTTAGGACCGGGCAGTGAAGCGTTGAAAAAAATTCGTGTAACCTTGCATGAATCCCATATTGCTCGGGCTTGGTATGAAGCGGATCTGGATATCACACATTCATGATCGATCATAAGTCGATAACGCTTGGCTTTGTGATCCCCGGATCAATTGAAGCCCCAACCGGAGGGACACGCTATGACAGAGACGTCATCACGCGTTTGCCTCTGTTTGGGATTAATCCTTTAATCCTCAAGCTATCGAGCCAATATCCATTTCCTTACCAAGACGATCGGATCACAACGGCTCGCATTCTTGAAACAGCCGAGTGCGCATGTTTTTTAATTGATGGTTTGGCTTTTGGCGCCTTTGATGAAACTGAACTCAAGGCAATCAAGAAGCCGTTGCTTGTTTTGTTACATCACCCTTTAGCTGATGAAACGGGATTATCGCCTGAGACCATAGAGATTTTAAAAGAGCGCGAGAAAACCAATCTCGCTTTCGCCCAGGCCGTTATCGTCACCAGTCAGGCAACTGCTAATCGTGTCATGTCACACTATGACGTGCAGCTGTCGCGTCTTCATATCGCAGAACCGGGTGTTCATCACGTTCTTAAAGGCTTTACAAAATCAGAGCATGATCCGAAGCGCCCCATCAAATTGTTAGCGGTTGGGTCCATTATACCGCGTAAGAATTATCATCTTATCATCGACGCCCTTAGTCAGATCGATGCGCCCGCAAAGTGGAGCTTGCACATTGTTGGGCAAAAATCCGACCCATCTTATCAAGAGGCGTTAGAAGCTCTCGCGTCCCATCACAATCTCAAAGATCAGATCAT
>CAWUMW010000136.1:0-6597 GCA_963923415.1 uncultured Hyphomicrobiales bacterium
GTTGATGGAACAGATGCAGGCGCAAGCTATCCATATGGGCACGCAGATGATCTCCGACCATATTTTGGAGGCGGATCTGAGCCAGCGGCCCTTCCGCTTGGTAGGCGATTCCGGCACCCATTACAGCTGTGACAGTTTGATTATCGCCACAGGCGCGCAAGCGCGCTGGTTAGAGATCGACAGCGAAGAACAATTCAAAGGCTATGGTGTCTCGGCCTGTGCAACCTGTGATGGATTTTTCTTCCGTAACAAACATGTGATTGTGGTGGGCGGCGGCAATACCGCGGTGGAAGAGGCGCTTTATCTGGCCAATCTCGCCGCCAAGGTCACTGTGATCCATCGCCGCGACAGTTTCCGGGCCGAGCGGATTTTACAAGACCGTTTGTTTGCGCATCCCAAGATCGACGTGATGTGGAACAAGGCTGTCACCGCCTTTACGGGCACACAGAATCCACCTTCGGTGACCGGGGTCGATCTTGTGGACACCCAAACCGGAGCGCCCTCCTCCATGGCCACCGATGGGGTCTTTGTCGCCATTGGTCACAGCCCGGCCAGCAGTCTCTTTACAACACAGCTCAAAATGAAACAGGGCGGCTATATTTGGACGGCCGCTGACTCAACGACCACCACAATCGAAGGGGTCTTTGCTGCGGGTGATGTCACGGATGACGTCTATCGACAGGCTGTCACCGCCGCCGGCATGGGCTGCATGGCGGCCCTTGAGGCTGAGCGTTGGCTGGCCGCCCATGCTCTTGAGCGCAAGGCATCCTGATCATGGTTAATCATATTTATCACAGCCCCGGGATCGATTGGGACAAAATCCGTATTTTCTACACCGCTGCGGAAGCGGGAAGTTTTACGCATGCTGGCGACAGTCTGGGCTTGAGCCAATCAGCGGTTAGCCGACAAGTCGGTGCTTTGGAACGGGATTTGGGCGTGCCATTGTTTCATCGGCATGCGCGCGGCTTGATCCTCACCGAACATGGTGAGCAATTATTCCGAACCGCCCGCGAAATGATGTTGAAGCTTGAAACCACCCGCGCCCGTCTGACCGATAGTCGTGAGCGGCCCAATGGCGATTTGCGCATCACAACGACGGTGGGTTTGGGAACCCATTGGCTCACCCCACGGCTTGGCGAATTTCTCGACCTCTATCCGGAGGTGCGGGTGCAATTGATGCTGACCGATGAGGAACTGGATTTGTCGATGCGCGAGGCCGATATTGCGATCCGCTTGCGCCAACCGACGCAATCCGACCTGATCCAGCGCAAATTATTCACCGTGCATTTCCATGCATGGGCCTCGCCTGACTATATCAAAGCGCATGGCGCACCTCAGGATGTCAGTGAATTAGACAATCACCGTATTCTGACCTTTGGCGGGATCGCACCGCCTTATTTGGTTGGGGTGCATTGGCTATCGACTTTGGGGCGCGAGCCGCGCAATCCTCGATTGCCCGGATTGACCGTCAATAATGTCACGGCCCTCAAGCGCGCGGTTGAACGCGGTCTGGGCATTGCCGTCTTGCCAGATTATTTGGTCGAGCCTGAATCGGGTTTGGTGCAAGTTCTCTCAAATATCGAAATGGCATCGCTTGACAGCTATCTCGCTTATCCCGAGGAGATGAAAAGCGTGGCGCGCGTGCAAGTGTTCCGGGATTTTCTGGTCGCGAAAGCGCAGCGCTGGACCTATTAAGCCGATTACACGTCCCTGAGCATTTGAAGCGAAGATTGCAAGGCGCGAAAGCCCTCTCTGATCATAAAAAAACGCCCTCGCAAGAGGGCGTAAATCTTGGGGCGCAATTCTTTGGGCGCAATTCTTTGGGCGTTATCGCTGTGGTGCGGCGGCGTTGAACCAATCAACGCCGCCCAATTTTATCGCAGCGAAGCACAGAAATTCTGGATTTTCATGCAGGCTTTTTCCAACAAATCATTGGAGGTCGCATAAGAAATACGGAAATTTGGACCGAGCCCAAATGCTGACCCATGCACCGCCGCAACCCCTTCGCTTTCCAACAGCGCGGTCACAAAATCCTCGTCAGACTGAATGACTTTGCCACTTTCGGTCTTTTTCCCGATCAGCTCAGCGCAAGACGGATAGACATAAAACGCCCCCTCCGGCATCGGGCATTTCAGCCCTTGCGCCTGATTGAGCATGGACACCACCAAATCACGCCGACCTTCAAAAACCTTACGGCTTTGGCCGATAAAATCTTGCGGTCCGTTCAGGGCTTCGACAGCAGCCCATTGAGCAATCGAGCACGCCCCTGACGTTTGTTGCCCCTGCACCATATCCATGGCCTTGATCAACACATCCGGTCCAGCCGCATATCCAATCCGCCATCCGGTCATCGCATAGGCTTTAGACACACCATTCATGGTCAGCGTGCGGTCCATCAAATTCGGTTCAATTTCAGCCGGAGTAACAAATTTGAAATCGCCATAGGTCAGATGCTCATACATATCATCTGTCAAAATCCAAACATGCGGATGACGCACCAACACATCGGTCAGAGCTTTCAACTCATCATAAGAATAGGCCGCGCCCGATGGATTGGAGGGTGAGTTCAGCACAATCCATTTGGTCTTTGCTGTGATAGCTTTTTCAAGATCAGCCGCCTGCAATTTGAACTGTTTTTCCAAAGTGGTCGGTACAAAAACCGGTTCGCCACCGCTCATCAACACCATTTCGGGATAGCTCACCCAATAAGGGGTCGGGATGATGACTTCATCGCCCGGATTGAGCGTGGCCGCAAAGGCATTAAACAACACCTGCTTGCCGCCCGTGCCAACAATCACCTGCGTGGCTTTGTAATCCAAATTGTTTTCGCGTTTGAATTTTTTCACAATCGCTTCGCGTAGCGGCACAATTCCGGCAACCGGCGTATATTTGGTTTCACCGCGTTGGATCGCCTCAATCGCCGCCTTTTTGATATTGTCGGGCGTATCAAAATCAGGTTCACCGACCGACAGGCTAATCACATCACGCCCCTGGGCTTTCAAATCGCGTGCTTTCTGCGTCACGGCAATCGTTGCAGAGGGCTTCACACGGGACAGGGACTTGGCGAGGAAAGACATTTCAAACACTCCGGTGGCAGAAATGGGGGGATGAGATCTTCAGCAGACTGATCAAGCGTGCTGTCCCCTAGTAAAACCCCTTGCCCGTGAGAGCAAGCCATTCTCATGCAATCTGCGCTGCTTTTTGCTAAAAAATCGCCAACGCAGCAGCCAAATTTCGATCCGATCCCCCCCATCGCAAGACAGCGCGTGGAAAAAAACACCCCTGTTCGCTGCGAGCCCTTAACGGATGCGACTCGCTCTTGCACCAAAAAACTTCTCTCCCGATCAGATCCTCCCTCTTGCACCCGCTCCGCAATCACTCCATTTTGGCGCTATGGTCAAAATTCCACGCCCCCCCAAAACAACCAAACCAGAGGTGCATGATCTGGGTCCGCATTTAGCGGCTTTGCTGAATCCTGCCCTTAATAAAACCGACGGTTTTGGGGAAGCCCCGCAAGCCCGTTTCGAAGCCGACACGGCTGTGCCGGATCAGCCATCCCCAACGCGCGGGCGTGACAGGGGGCTTGATCGGGAAGCGCTTTTGAAAGAGGGGCCGCGGCGGGTGCGCCAAGGCCATGTCGCACGCTATAGCGACGAAGAGCCCGAAGACATGAGCACCGGAGCGACCGCCAGTCTGGCCGCTCTACAGGATTTATTGGAAAAAGGGGATCCGAATTTTCGCACCCAAAAGCCTTGGACTCCGCATCGCCCCGAGCGACCAGAAAAATCCGAAGGCGGCAAGGCCTTCATCTTACAATCAAGCTATCAACCCGCTGGAGATCAACCCCAAGCGATTGAGCACCTGGTGGAAGGCTTGGCCGCACAGGACCGTGATCAAGTCTTGTTGGGCGTGACGGGATCAGGAAAAACCTTCACCATGGCGCAAGTCATTGCACGCACGCAACGTCCCGCTTTGATCCTCGCACCCAACAAAACCTTGGCCGCACAGCTTTATGGTGAGTTCAAGCATTTTTTCCCCGACAATGCGGTGGAATATTTTGTCAGCTATTACGACTATTACCAGCCCGAAGCCTATGTGCCGCGCACTGATACATTTATCGAAAAAGAATCCACCATCAATGAACAAATCGACCGTATGCGCCATGCCGCCACGCGCGCATTGTTAGAACGCGATGACGTGATTATCGTCGCTTCCGTCTCGTGCATATACGGTATCGGTTCTGTTGAAACCTATACGGCGATGACCTTTGGCGTCAGCATTGGCGAACGGATCGAGCAGCGCCAGTTGATCGCCGATCTCGTCGCTTTGCAATATGAGCGCAATAATCAAGATTTTAAACGCGGCACCTTTCGTGTCCGTGGAGATTTGATTGAAATCTTTCCTGCCCATTATGAAGATCGCGGCTGGCGGTTGTCCCTGTTTGGCGATGAAGTGGAGAGTATCACCGAATTTGACCCGCTCACCGGCCATAAAACAGCAGAGCTGGATTTTATCAAAGTCTATGCAAACTCCCATTATGTCACGCCCCGCCCGACCCTCAATCAAGCGATCAGCCAAATTAAATTTGAGCTCAAAAAACGGCTGACCGACCTCAACAAACAAGGCCGCTATCTGGAAGCGCAACGGCTGGACCAGCGCACCACATTTGATTTGGAAATGCTGGAAGCGACAGGCGTCTGCGCGGGCATCGAAAATTATTCGCGCTATCTGACCGGGCGCTTACCCGGTGAGCCCCCGCCTACTTTGTTTGAATATTTGCCCGATCATGCTTTGGTCTTTGCGGATGAAAGTCATGTCACGATTCCGCAAATTGGCGGCATGTATCGCGGCGACTTTCGGCGCAAGGCCACTCTCGCCGAATATGGGTTTCGATTACCCTCCTGCCTCGATAATCGCCCTCTGCGGTTTGAGGAATGGAACGCCATGCGTCCGCAAAGCATTTATGTTTCTGCCACGCCCGGCAAATGGGAAATGGAACAAACCAAGGGTGTGTTTGTTGAGCAAGTCATTCGCCCAACCGGATTGATTGATCCCGATGTTGAAATCAGACCAGCGCGCACGCAGGTCGATGATTTGCTCGGCGAAGTCAAACAGATCACAGCGCGCAATTATCGCACATTGGTGACCGTTCTGACCAAGCGCATGGCCGAACAACTCACCGAATATATGCATGAACAATCGATCCGCGTGCGCTATATGCATTCAGACATTGATACAATTGAGCGTATTGAAATTATCCGCGATCTGCGGCTTGGCGCATTTGATGTGCTGATCGGCATCAACCTGCTGCGCGAAGGACTTGATATTCCTGAATGCGGTTTGGTTGCGATTTTGGATGCGGACAAAGAAGGCTTTTTGAGATCCGAAACCTCGCTGGTCCAAACCATCGGGCGGGCGGCGCGGAATGTCGATGGCAAAGTCATTTTATATGCCGACAAAATCACCGGCTCTATGGAACGCGCCATTGCGGAAACCAATCGCCGCCGCGAAAAACAACAAGCCTATAACAAACAGCACAAGATCACGCCTGAAAGCGTGCGCCGCTCGATCAATGATATTCTCGATAGTGTCTATGAGCGCGATCATGTGCAAGTGGATCTGGGTCTGGCCGAAGCTGGCCCGTCCTTCGGCCATAATTTTGAAACGACATTGGCTGATCTTGAAAAACGCATGAAGGCCGCCGCTGCCGATCTGGACTTTGAAACCGCGGCGCGCTTGCGGGATGAAATCAGACGCTTGCAAGCCACCGAAATGCTGCTGGCGGATGATCCGACCGCCCGTCAATCCAGCATCGAAGACCAAGCAGGTCGCTATGAAGGACCGCGGAGTTATGGCGCACAAGCCAATCTGCCGCAAACCCGCGCGCGCAAACCCACACTGGATGAGATGGGACCCAATGGCATGGCGGCAGGCTCTAAGCCCAAAGGCGCTGCCGCCCGCACCCCGGCGGCGCGGCGCTCCTCACCCCGCACAAAAAAAGGCTAAACAGTCTCGCATAAAAAACAAGCGCATCGTCAGGCCTGCCACGGATTGATCAACCGCACGCCCTCGATCATGAAATCCGCTTGATTGCGTGTCACAAGATCCAATCCATGAACGAGGGCGGTCGCCGCAATCAATGCATCCCGATCCGCCTTCGGGTTAGGCACATGCAACGCCGCACAACGCCGCGCGATCGCGAGATCAACAGACAGGATCCGCCCTTCAAAACGAGGAAGAAGCTGTTCGTCGATCCAGTGCCGCAAAATCAGCCCTTGCTGCTGATCCTTTTGCGCAATGGCTTGCGCGCCCATTTCCAATTCGAGCATGGTAATCACAGACAGAAAAAAATGCGTAACAGGCTTTGTTTCTGCCCATCGCACCACCTGCGGATCCGCTTTATCCAGACGACGTAAATGCGAGATCACATTCGTGTCGAGTAAAAACATCACGTCAAATCCGCAGGTTTGACGAGCGTCTCTAGGCGGGGTGGATGAAATTCAAAATCAAGCAGCGCATCTTGCGCAACAGCATCCACCAAGCTCATCTGCACGCCCGACAAACGGTGATAGTCCTCAATTGTCATCAGCACATGCG
>CAWUMW010000137.1:0-6594 GCA_963923415.1 uncultured Hyphomicrobiales bacterium
GTTTTGGCCAGCGAACATCCTTCTGTGCTGTTTGGTCATGATTTTGCGCATGACGCGGTGACACATCTTCCCGTTCAACCGAATGGGGTGATCGACCAGACGCAGTTTGCAGCGGTATTAAAAGAATGGAATGACCAATCCAACGCCCCGCTTGTTTCCATTCAAGCCGCCAATAGCGAAACGGGCGTTATGCAAGATATTCCCGCTTTGGCGGCAATGGTTCATGCGGTGGGGGGATTGCTGCATGTTGATGCGGTGCAAGCAGCAGGGCGGGTTCCGCTTGATCAGTGTTGCGCGGGTGCCGATTTACTGTCTCTCTCAGCGCATAAATTAGGCGGCCCGCAAGGCGTCGGAGCCTTGGTTATGCTCAGTGGCGCGGTTCATTTTGAAAAACCGTTGATCAGAGGCGGTGGACAAGAACAGGGCAGGCGGTCCGGCACAGAGAATGTTGCAGCCATACATGCCTTTGGTGCCGCATGTGAGGCCGCACGCCACGCCCTGCCTACTGAAAACCTCCGTCTGACCCAAGAGCGTGATCGCCTGATTGACACATTGCAGCGGATTGACCCGCAGATGGTTGTATTTGGTTTGGATGCGCCGCGACTCCCCAATACGGTTTATTTTGCGCCGTCTTTTGTTGAGGCTCAAACAGCGCTGATGCGGTTTGATTTGGCGGGCGTGGCACTCTCCTCCGGATCGGCCTGTTCCTCCGGTAAAGTTAAAGAGTCCCATGTCTTGCAGGCCATGGGTGTTGAACCGTCGTTGCGCAAACGCGCCGTGCGGCTCAGCATTGGCTGGTCCACGACATCTGAAGAACTCGACCACTTTTGTTCACTCTATGAGCAAGACTATCAAAATCAAAGCGGTGTGCGTGCCGCATGACGACAACCAACCAGCGGTCCTTGAAGCCGTGAAGGAGGGATAAATGGCAGCTGTTCAAGATACGATCGATCAAGTCAAAGCGATTGACGTTGATCAATATAAATATGGGTTCACGACCGAGCTTGAAGTCGATAAAGCGCCCATCGGCTTGAATGAGGATATTGTTCGGCTCATTTCGGCCAAAAAGAACGAGCCCGAATGGATGCTCGAATGGCGGCTTGATGCCTATCGCCGCTGGTTGACCATGCGTGAACCCGACTGGGCCCGCCTTGATTATCCGAAGATCGATTTCAATGACATTTATTATTATGCAGCGCCGAAAATGAACGCAGCGCCGCAAACCCTCGATGATGTCGATCCCGCTATTTTGGAAACCTATAAAAAATTAGGCATTCCTTTGCGCGAGCAAGAAATTCTCGCAGGTGTCCAGATATCGAAAGTCGCGGTGGATGCGGTCTTTGACTCTGTGTCTGTTGCAACCACATTTAAGGCCGAACTCGCAAAAGCCGGGGTCATTTTTTGCTCGATCTCCGAAGCCATGCGCGAACATCCCGACTTGGTCCGCAAATATTTAGGCACGGTTGTGCCCGTCACCGATAATTTTTACGCCACCCTCAATTGTGCCGTCTTCACCGATGGGTCCTTTGTCTATGTGCCCAAAGGCGTCCGGTGCCCGATGGAACTCTCAACCTATTTCCGCATTAATGAGCGCAATACAGGCCAATTCGAACGCACCCTGATTATTGCGGATGAAGGCTCTTATGTCAGCTATCTCGAAGGCTGCACAGCACCCCAGCGTGATGAAAATCAATTGCATGCAGCGGTTGTTGAACTCATTGCCTTAGATGATGCCGAGATCAAATATTCAACCGTGCAAAATTGGTATCCGGGCGATAAAGACGGTAAAGGCGGCATCTATAATTTTGTGACCAAACGGGGTGATTGCCGGGGTAAAAATTCAAAAATTTCTTGGACGCAAGTCGAAACAGGCTCTGCGATCACGTGGAAATATCCATCCTGCATTTTGCGCGGGGAGGGGTCGCGGGGTGAATTTTATTCCATCGCTGTTTCCAATGGCCGTCAGCAAGTTGATAGCGGAACCAAGATGATCCATCTGGGTAAAAACACCACCAGCCGGATTATCTCCAAAGGCATATCGGCTGGTCATTCGCAAAATACCTATCGCGGGCAAGTCTCTGCGCATCGCAAAGCGAGCAATGCGCGCAATTTCACCAATTGTGACTCCTTGCTGATTGGGGACCAATGCGGAGCCCATACTGTTCCTTATATGGAAGCCAATAATTCGAGTGCGATCTTCGAACATGAGGCGACAACCTCAAAAATTTCTGAAGAACAAATGTTTTATTGCCAACAACGCGGTCTTGATGAAGAGGAAGCAACGGCTCTGATCGTCAATGGCTTTGTAAAAGATGTGTTGCAGCAATTGCCGATGGAATTTGCGGTGGAAGCGCAAAAACTCATCTCAATCTCTCTTGAAGGAAGCGTCGGCTAAAGGCCGACTTATTGATTCATGCGGCCCTAAGACCGCCTCGCTTTTAAAGGATATAGACCAATGCTTGAAATCAAAAATCTGCATGTCGCTATCGAAGACAAGAAAATTCTCAACGGTTTGAACCTGACTGTCCATGATGGTGAAGTCGCCGCCATTATGGGTCCGAACGGCTCAGGCAAATCAACTTTGTCTTACGTGATTTCTGGAAAGCCAGATTATGAAATTCTGGATGGAGAAATCTTGCTCAACGGCACCAATGTTTTAGACATGGAAGCGCATGAGCGCGCCGCAGCGGGCATGTTTTTAGCGTTCCAATATCCGCTCGAAATTCCCGGCGTGACGACGATGACCTTTTTAAAGGCTGCGATGAATGCCCAACGCAAAAGCCGGGGTGAAGACGAATTACCTGTATCAGATTTTATGAAGCGGGTTAAATCGGTCTCGGATCGGTTGGGGATTAGCCAAGACATGTTGCGGCGTGGCCTGAATGTCGGTTTTTCCGGTGGCGAAAAAAAACGCATGGAAATCTTGCAAATGGCTTTGCTTGAGCCGCAATTCTGTATTTTGGATGAAACCGATTCCGGGCTTGATATTGACGCACTCAAAATCGTTTCTGAGGGCGTTAACAGCCTGCGCGATACAAAGCGTTCTTTCCTCGTCATCACACATTACCAACGCCTGCTCAACTATATCGTGCCGGATACAGTGCATGTGATGGCACATGGACAAGTGGTCAAATCAGGCGGCAAAGAATTGGCCTTGGAACTGGAAGCCAATGGCTATGCCGATTACAAAACTCTCGCTGCATGAGGGTGTGATCCATGAATACGACAACAAAAAGCGCTGTAACAACCATTCGCAATAAGGCAGAACAAGCGTTTCTTGCTTTATTTGAGCGTCATAAGCCGCAATTTGCGCAGCAGGGTAGTTTTTTAAAACAACGTGAAGATGCTTTTCACGCCTTTGAAAAATCCGGTCTGCCACATCGTCGCATTGAAGCATGGCATTACACAGATTTGCGCAGCCTCTTACGTGATGCGCCCTCTCTTGCCGCCATGCCGCAGCCGAATGTGATTCAACGCGCCGCCGAAAAAAGCTGGAGCACGGATCAGCTCGCATCCACGCGATTAATGCTGGTGAATGGCTTTTATGATGCAAGCATCTCTGCATTTGCTTTGCCCGAAGGGGTTAAGGTCCATGATGTGCATCAAGCTCTCACAGGCACGCCCATCAAAATATTTCATGATTATGTCGGCCAAGCCGTGCCATCCGCTGATACGCTGGTTGATTTAAACACGGCCTTCATGAATGGTGGCGTGATCATTGAGATTGTAGCGGGGACCAAATTGGCAGAACCGCTTGATCTGCGCTGTCTTATTGAGTCAATGGATCCGATCAGCACACATAGCCGCATTGTGGTGATTGTAGGGGATCACAGCGAAGTCACACTTCTTGAGACCCATCAAGGACCGGATGGATTAAATTACCATTCCAATCAGGTTGTTGAATTTTTTATCGGCAAAGGTGCACAGGTCAACCATATCCGGTTTATGGAAGGGGGCAATTACAGTATTGACCTCTCGACATTGGCCGCGGTTGTTGATGCAGAAGCGCATTTCAACACATTCCATATGGTCAGCCAACCTGGCATTGTCCGCCACCAAGTTTTTGTCACCATGAAAGGCGCACAAGCCCAGTTGTCGGTGAATGGTGTTAATTTACTCAATGGTACCCAACATGCCGATACAACCTTGTCGATTGACCATGTCGGACAAGGCTGCACCAGCCGCGAATTGTTTAAGTCCATTCTTGATGCGCAAGCAACCGGTGTGTTTCAGGGCAAAATTATGGTCAAGCAATCCGCCCAACAAACCGATGGGAAAATGATGTCCCAAGCCGTGTTGTTGTCGGATGAAGCCCGGATGAACAACAAGCCAGAATTAGAAATTTTTGCCGATGATGTGGTCTGCGGCCATGGCGCGACATGCGGTGCCTTGGATGATGATCTGTTGTTTTATCTGATGGCGCGCGGCTTGCCCCGTCCTGAAGCCGAGGCTTTGATGCTTGCAGCCTTTGCGGGCGAGGCCATTGAAACTGTTGCTCAAGACGATATCCGCACGCTTCTGGAAACCAAGGTTGAGCACTGGTTAGCCCAGCGGTTTCATAACGCATCATAAGGCCCGGTCTATGTCGTCACATCTTAGGTTTGATATCGAAAAGGTAAGAGCCGATTTTCCGGCTTTACAGATGCAGGTTTATGGCAAACCGCTTGTCTATCTCGACAATGCGGCCTCTGCGCAAAAACCACGTCAGGTCATCGAACGGATGAAAACGGCCTATGAAACCGAATATGCCAATGTGCATCGGGGGCTGCATTATCTTGCCAATGCTGCCACCGAAGCCTTTGAGGGGGCGCGCGAAAGTGTTCGTCGATTTCTCAATGCGCCCTCAACCGATACGGTTATCTTCACGCGCTCGGCGACTGAATCCATTAACCTCGTAGCGGCAGGCTTTGGGCTGAATGAAATCGGGGAGGGCGATGAAATCATTCTCTCCATCATGGAACATCACTCCAATATTGTGCCATGGCATTTTTTGCGCGAGCGCAAAGGCGCCGTGATCAAATGGGTGCCTGTCGATGATGAAGGTCGGTTCGACCTCGATGCGTATCAAAAACTGTTAAGTCCACGCACCAAAATCGTTGCGGTCACGCATATGTCCAATGTGTTGGGCAGCATTACGCCGGTTAAAGAGATTATCGCCTTAGCGCATGCCCGCAATATTCCTGTTCTGATTGATGGCAGTCAGGGCGCGGTCCATCTGCCCATTGATGTGCAGGCGCTTGATGCGGATTTCTATGTTTTTACTGGCCATAAGGTCTATGGTCCAACCGGCATCGGCATCTTGTATGGCAAGCCCGATCGCTTAGCAGCACTTCCGCCCTTCAATGGGGGCGGTGAAATGATTTCCTTGGTCACCCAAGATCAGGTCACCTACAACGATCCCCCCCATCGCTTTGAAGCAGGGACACCGCCTATTGTGCAAGCGATCGGCTTGGGGGCGGCGGTTGACTATATGATGGCCTTAGGCTCTTCAGCAATTATGGAACAAGAAACCCTGTTGCGTGATTATGCCATGCAGCAATTATCGCGCATGAATAGCTTGCGTATTTTCGGTACCTGCGCGGAGAAAGGCGCCATTGTGTCCTTTGAAATGAAAGGGGCACATGCGCATGACGTTGCGACCGTGATTGATCGTCAGGGCGTGGCTGTGCGTGCCGGCACCCATTGTGCGCAACCGCTGCTGGCGCGCTTTGGGGTGACATCCACCTGCCGTGCCTCTTTTGCCTTTTACAATACCAAGCAAGAAATTGATCAACTTGTCAGCGCGTTGCATAATGCTGAGAAACTATTCGCCTAACTGTTTGAAGAATGAGTACCGCAATGACCGACGCCGACCTCTCTCCCAACAGACCGGAAATCGCACCTTCGCCGCAATTTGCGCCCGAGGAAATCGACCGCCTAACGGATGATATTATTGCGGCGCTTAAAACCGTTTATGATCCAGAAATTCCATCCGATATTTATGAATTAGGACTGATTTATCGGGTCGATATTGATGAAAACCGCAATGTCAGCATTGATATGACCTTGACTGCGCCGGGCTGCCCGGTCGCGGGGGAAATGCCCGGTTGGGTTGAAAATGCTGTCATGTTGGTTCAGGGCATCCAGTCTGTTCAGGTGAATATGGTATTTGATCCCCCTTGGGATCAAAGCCGCATGTCTGATGAGGCCCGGGTTGCGCTGGATATGTGGTAAGCGATCCATAACAAAAAGGGCAAATCAGTCTTTTACAACGCAGAGTCCTCTATTATAGTTCATCCATCACGGGAAACCGCTTAACCGCGTTCCCCCGTCAAAGGATCAGGCCTTGACCCTGATCGGGAGACAATCGCATGGCCTCTTTTGGTTCAATGAAAATCATGTCGCTTACAGAACGTGCTGCCGAACGGGTGCGCGAGCTGGTTGAAAAAAGCGATGGCAAAGCCCTGGGCTTACGGGTTGGCGTCAAAAACGGCGGTTGCGCCGGCATGTCCTATACTGTGGAACTGGCAGAAAGCGGCAAGCCGGGCGAAGACAAGGTGGAAGCGCATGGCGCCACCGTCTTTATCGACCCCAAAGCGGTGCTGTTTTTACTGG
>CAWUMW010000138.1:0-6562 GCA_963923415.1 uncultured Hyphomicrobiales bacterium
ATTGACACCGCAGCCTTCTGCCATGGGTTCGACCTTGTCCTTAAGGCACTGCAGCCTTGCCATCACCCTCTCTTGACAAGAGCCAACTGCCGTTTTGTAAAGCACCACCTGCTGCCATCATCTTGCTGCCACTCCATGGAGGCTAACAATGCGGACCACACTGGAAGCACTCTGGGGCATGAAACAGCGGGGTGAAAAAATCACCGCTCTGACAGCCTATGATTACAGCGCCGCACGGCTAATTGATGGGGCTGGTATTCCCTTAATTTTGGTCGGCGACAGTCTTGCAATGGTCATGCATGGCCATGATACAACGCTGCCCGTCACTTTGGATGCGATGATCTTGCACGCCCAAGCGGTCACACGCGGCAATCGCAGTTCCTTCATCGTCGTGGATTTACCATTCCTGACCTATACCAGCCTCGACACGGCCACGCACGCAGCAGGACGCGTGATGCGCGAAACCCAAGCCCAAGCCGTTAAAATGGAAGGTGGCGCTGTCATAGCCCCGCTTGTTGCGCATCTCACACATTATGGCGTACCGGTCATGGGACATTTGGGCTTCACCCCACAATCTCAAAACCAGATCGGTTTGCGTGTGCAAGGCAAAGATAGCGAGGGAGCCCGCCAATTGATCGAAGACGCCCTAGCCTTGGAACAGGCTGGGGCCTTTGCTTTGGTGTTGGAATTAATTCCAGCAGCCCTTGCAGCAGAAATCACCCAACGCCTGACCATTCCAACCATTGGCATCGGGGCGGGGCCGCATTGTGACGGTCAAATTCAGGTTTGGCATGATATTTTAGGGCTTTTTGACAAAGCACCACGGCATGCCAAACAATTTGCCGCCATTGGCTCTGCGATCGGAGACGCTCTGAGCACCTATAAGCAAGAAGTTCAAAATGGCCAGTTTCCAACCATGGCGCAAAGTGCCAAAATTGACGACACCATATTGGCTCGTGCTATAGAAGCCTTTACGACATCATCTCCCGCGGTTAAAGGCGCCTAGCGCTGCCGATCACAGCGGTTGGACTTTCTTCTGTCACATAGATCCGGTACCAAAGTTATGAGCAATGAGACGCCACAAGAAGACCTGATTCGGTACGACCTGCTCGTTCAACGCGCCTTGCGCAGCGTTGTGCGCTCTGTCTTAACCGACACGATGGAAAATGGTCTGCCCGGCAATCATCATTTTTTTATTACCTTCCGCACTGATTATCCGGGCGTCGGGATCGCAGATCATATCCGCGCCAAACATCCAGAAGAAATTACCATCGCACTTCAACATCAATTCTGGGACATGAAAGTCACGGATGATATTTTCGAAGTCGGCCTGTCCTTTGGCGGCATGCCAGAAAAATTGATCATCCCCTTTGATGCGCTGACCGGCTTTTGGGACCCTTCCGTTGATTTTGGCCTGAAATTCGAAATGTCCCTTGAAGAGCTCGAAGACGACGACACAGAACAGTCCGAGCCAACCGACCAAGCCAGCGAAAATCAAGACAAAGAGAAAGCCCCCCCTGCGGAAGGCCATACCGCTTCGGTTGTCAGTCTTGATGCATTTCGTAAAAAAACCTAACCATCCGTCACTCAAGCTGAGGGCGCTGCCATGTCTGCTGACATCATTAATTTGCGGGCTGTCCGAAAATCCCGCGCCCGTCAGGACAAAGAGCAACAAGCCCAGCAAAATCGCATCAGCTTCGGGCGCAATAAACAGGAAAAGCAGTTGAGCAAAGCAGAGCAGGCACGTTTATCAGCCAAGCTTGATGCCCATCAACGCGTCCCCGGCAAAGAGACGGATGCCTCTGATCCGCCAGCCACATCCGACACTTAAATCATGAGCCGTATTCTCAAACGCTCCTTGATGATTGCCGGCCATCAAACCAGCGTCTCGCTGGAAACAGAATTTTGGGATGGCCTCAAAGCACTGGCTTTTGAACGCAAACTCAGTCTGGCCCAACTTGTCGCTCACATCGATGCAGAGCGACAAGACACCAATCTGTCCTCGCAATTACGCCTTGCTGTCTTGGCTTATTACCGCGACACACCGTCAGCCCATCGCACGCACCAGCCCCCTCACGAGCATTAATGCGCGTTCATCAGCCGTTTCTGTGAGGGTTCGGTGATCGCGCTAATGGCTTTTCTTTTGTTCCTCAATCAACCGCTCAGCTTCCACTTCAACGGCGCGTGTTGTCAGCAAAGCATAAAGACTGTTGACATTGATTTCGCGCGTCACCGGACCTGCGCCTGAGGACATCAGCACCACAGACAGATCAGGAGCCGGACCTTTCCAGCCTTGTGGCGGTTTCGCCGTCAAAGACAAACGCGCCTCAGAATTCAGCGTCCGCAAATCAAATTGCCCGCTCATCTGGAGATGGGATTGCTCTTGCGGAATGGCCAAAGACGACAAACGCAACACGCCATCAGACAAGGTCAAAGGAGCCTCGGCTTTTTCAAAGCGGAAAGGGGCAAGCTGCACGTCGCGGCTTATCTCTGCGCGCAACCGCGCCAAATCCGGCATGCCGCGACTGGTTTCAATCACACGCCCAATCGCTTTGGGATCAAGGCCACTGATCTGCCCATTGCGCCAACTCAATGTGCCAGCCCCAGTACTCCGACTGACCAATTCAGCCAGACTGACCCCCGCCGCACCCACATCAAGTTCAAATTGTACCTGACCCGTTAAACCACTTTGCGCCCCGACCAGATCGGCAAGCGCCCAATCCTGACCAGAGAGACGCAAAGTCGCGCCAAGCCGTCCCCCGTCCCGCCGCAGGGTCAACACACCGGCAAGCTGGCCACTCCCAAATTGCCCTTCGCGCACCGTCACAGCCAGTGTTTCACCCTCTCGGCGCAGCGACAGATCCGCACCCTTGAGAGCCACATCGCCCCCAAGCTGAAAGTGATCAAGCTTTAAGGCCAGATCCAGATCAACAGCCTGTGCCGGCACATCAGCAAAGCGCGCACTCGGCCAGATCGATCCGCTGAGCGGTTGAGCCAAGGGCCCGCTGGCTAAGCCAAATAGATCAGCAAGCGCTAGCGTCCCCAAAGTCAACCGCCCCTCGATCCGGTTGCGTTCGGGCATCAACAGCAACTCACCCGTCAAGGGCTTGTCCTTGATCGCTCCCGTCAAAGGACCAAAGCCAAAACTATGATCACGCCACTGCACGGGCCCTTTGACATTTAGAGGCCAAACGTCCTCAAGCCCCGGTGCTGCTAAGCCCAAAGCCTGTGCCAAGGGCACGCTATTATCGCCTGCCACCTGCATCGTGCCGGTAAGACCCGTTGCCGACTGACGCATATCAAGATCAACGCCCAAGCCGCCAGCGTCAAAGCGCAAGGTTCCACGCCCTTGTGGGCCATCAATGGATGCATCAATCTGTCCGGGAACAAAGCGCACCGGATCCTGTGCGACGGCAACAGGCACCGCAAAACCAAATTGCCGCAACAGCACCGCAAAGGAAGGATGGGCAAGCAGCACCCGTCCAGCAAAATCACCAAGACCCGCTCCAATCGGCACCGCCCCGTCGATCCGCAGCTGCGTGCCAGCAGCGAGCCCTTTCAGTGAGACCCTGCGCCCTTGTGCTGATCGAGACGGCTGATCGACCGTGAGATCAAGCGATAAGGGCGCCCAATCCACCGCACGCCGCACCACCGCGCCCGCGAGATCAGGCGGCAGCAAACGACTGACCAAGCCCGTTAACAGGCGCAGACGTTTGGCTTCAATGTGCAAATCAAGACGGCCGCCGTTTTCACTCAGCACACCGCCACCCCGCACCACCGTGTCATGGCCGTCATCATAATCCAGACGATCAATGCGCAGGGCTTTAGCATCCCCTGACAGACCCGCCGTCAAACGGCCTGTCGCGGTTTCGCCGCCCAATGTGATCGACCGCGCTTCCACCGCGATCTGTGTATCAAGGGTCGAGAGGCTGGTCATGAAAGGCGAGAGATCGGGCAAATCATCCACTGACAATCGATCCGACCCCAATTGCGCCTCTAACCGACCGCGCTGATTGCCATCCGGCGCAGTCAGCCGCACAAATCCAGACACGATGGATTGATCAAGATGCAAGGCCCGAATCCGGGCCGCCTGCACCTCAGCAGCCAAGGTCACCTCGCCATCAAATTGGATCTGTCGAACTCCACTCCAGGCTGGCAATGCCGCGCGTGCATCAGCGCCACTCATCCATTGGCGAAAACGCGGCACATCTTGCACCGACACCCGCACCGGACCAGAAAAGCGCAAATCATCCCAGCGGCCCAAAACGCCCGAGGCCTCCATCTGCCCTCGCCCAGGCAAGCCAAGGCTAAGGCTGTTCAGCCGTCCGCCTTGCGGACCCATCACCGCCGACAGCGTGGCGTCGCGGAGGGTTTCCCCGCCCATCGTGACGCTTTGCACCGATAAAGCCAGCGTGGTTTCAATGCGCGATTGCGACATGCGGCCTTGCATCACGCTGTGCGCCAAACGGGTCCATGCGCGCCCAACCTCTGGCAACAGCGCGCCGCCTTGTTTGCCAATCACAGGAAAATCAAGATCGAGCGAACGCGCTGTCAGATCAAGCGCCAAACGGGGCGTTTGGGCAAAATGAAATTGGCCGCTGCCACCCAGTTTGAGCCCTGTATCGGGACCGCCATCAATCTCCAAACCGTCCAGCTGAAACCGCCGTCCCTCGCCGCGCACCTGCGCGCTGACGCTCAGACTGCGGTTTTCTAAACCTTTCTCGCCTTGCAACAGATAGCGCTCCGTCCAATTCAATTGTCCGGCCAATTGATGCGTGTCTGGTTGCACCTGCCCATCAAATTGAACCGCCCACCCATCCTGCGCGGAAAGGCTGGCGATCAGCCGCACCTGCGCTGTCTCATCGGGGGCGGCGGTGGATAAGCGCAGATCAATCGGACGTCCATCCAACGCGCCGCGCCCACTCACCCGCCACGGACCTTGCAACGCCCCGGCTTGTAATTCGAGATCCAATCCAGTCAGGATCATCCCGCCGCCGCTGGTTAAATCCTCGATCAGAACCGTGGAGCGTTTCAGAACAAACCGTTCGACTGCCACAGCCCGATGGCCGGAACCGGGCGCCAAACCGCCCGCCAAAGACAAGCCACCCTGCTGGTCATAGCGCAGATCCAGACGCCCCGCCTCCAAACTCGCATCGAGAATCTGGATTTCCCCTTTCAGCAAAGGACCAGTGGCAATTTCCAAAGTCAGGGTTTCAGCCGAAAAGACCGGATGATCGCGATCTTCCCCCCAGCGAATATCAGCAAGATTCAGAACAGGGGTGGGCAGCAAGCGCAAATCAATCGGCCCTTGCACGCGCACGGTCTGGCCCATCAAAGCGGTTAATTTGCTTTCAAGAAAGCCACGCTGACTGTTCCAATTCACCAGCATGGGCCCGAACAGGGCCACCAAAATCAACACAATCAACGCGCCCGCGACCGCTGTCAGGAGATCACGCATCCCGCTGTCCTCCTTGTTGAGCGGTGAAGGATTTGCTGGTGGAAGCAATCAGCCTCCCTGACATGCGCCATCCGCCCCACACCCTCATCCGTCTGGTAGAACCTTATGCGGATTCATAATGCCCAAAGGATCAAGCTGCCGCTTGATCCCGCGCATCACATCCAAAGCAGCGTCCGAATGTTCGAGCGCCATATAATCGCGCTTTTGTTGGCCAACGCCATGCTCGCCCGTTGACGTGCCCTCCATCGCCAAGGCCCGTTTCACCAAGCGCTGCAAGAACGGTTTGACCTTGGCCATTTCCTGCGGATCATCAGGGAAAAACATCAAACCCAAATGAAAATTCCCGTCCCCCACATGGCCGACAATGGGAGCGGGAATTCCGGTCTCCGCCAAATCGATCTGCGTAGCCTCGACACATTCCGCCAAGCGTGAAATCGGCACGCACACATCGGTTGACACCGACTGCGCTCCGGGCCGCAATGTGAACGAGGCCCAATAGGCATCATGGCGGGCCTGCCATAATTTGGTGCGCTCTTCCGGCTTCACCGTCCATTGGAACGGGCCGCCGCCAAATTCCGTGACAATATCGCCGAACCGTTCGGCTTGCTCCTTCACACCCTCTTCCGACCCATGAAACTCCAAAAACAACAGCGGCATTTCTGGCAGACCGAGTTTGGAATAAAGATTAAAACACTGCACCTGCACCTGATCGGCCAATTCGATGCGCGCCACCGGAATGCCGCTTTGGATGGTCATAATCACAGCATCACAGGCCGCTTTCACAGATGGAAAAGAACAAATGCCGCCCGATATCGCCTCAGGAATTCCGTAAAGTTTCAAGGTGATCTCGGTAATAATGCCCAAAGTGCCCTCAGCACCAATAAACAACCGCGTTAAATCATATCCCGCTGAAGATTTGCGCGCCCGGCTCCCGGTTTTCACGATGCGTCCATCCGCCATGACCACGGTCAAAGCCAACACATTGTCCTTCATCGTGCCATAGCGCACCGCATTGGTGCCCGATGCGCGCGTTGAGACCATGCCGCCAATCGACGCATCCGCGCCCGGATCAATCGGAAAAAACAACCCCTGATCCCGCAAGGT
>CAWUMW010000139.1:0-6353 GCA_963923415.1 uncultured Hyphomicrobiales bacterium
AGTTTGGGCCGTGTCTCAGTCCCAATGTGGCTGATCATCCTCTCAGACCAGCTACCGATCGTCGCCTTGGTGAGCCATTACCTCACCAACTAGCTAATCGGACGCGGGCTAATCTTTTGGCGATAAATCTTTCCCCTCTCGGGCTTATCCGGTATTAGCTCAAGTTTCCCTGAGTTATTCCGAACCAAAAGGCATATTCCCACGTGTTACTCACCCGTCTGCCACTCCCGTATTGCTACGAGCGTTCGACTTGCATGTGTTAAGCCTGCCGCCAGCGTTCGCTCTGAGCCAGGATCAAACTCTCAAGTTGTAGAGAGAAGATCATTGGCCAGTCACTGCGTTCACGTCATTGACGGAGGTTCGTACTATCCGTTTACGAATAATACGACCTCAAAACGCAAGACTTGCAAAGTCTTCGGAACTAAAGCCTAAGCTTTGGTTCCCGCAAGGACCTCGCCGCCTGCGTTTCTCTTTCTTTCGATTTACTTGTCAAAGAGCGCCACCTTGCGGTGGGGTCCGGCCTATCGGCAACATGTTTCCCTGGCCGAAAGTAGGCCGTTAGACCAAAGTCCGTTCAGAGAAACAAATACCGACGCGTTGGAAGGGTGTGACCCAGCAACGCCGCCGTTGATGAGGCGTATATAGAGGCGGGAGGGTCCGAGAGTCAACAGACTTTTTAAAAAAATGCTGACAAACCACTTTTTAGCCTGCAACCCTTATAAAATAAGGGATTGCGTTCTCCACAGCAAGCCGATTGGGGCGCTTTTTGGGGGGAGGCTGCAAATTTTTTTGCTCTTTTTTTAAACTTTCGACGGACCGACGGGCTGTTCCCGGCCCCTAATCCCAGTCAATCGCGGTTAGGGTCTCCCCTTTTGCGCGGATCTTCGCTATAGAGAGCCGCTATGGTTTCGATATCGATCTCGCGCGCCGCCTTCCATGCCAAGGATGCCATGCCCAATCTCGGCATGCTGCCGCCGCTCGCGTTGCAAAGCCAAGGACTCCCCTTTGATCGCCGCTCGGTCAATAAGCGCTGGCTGGCGGCCACCGCCTTGGTCGGCATGGGCGGCGCCTTAATGTTGGGCCTCGCCATTCTGGCTTCGGTCGATTTGAGCAATCTCACCGCTTTCTTACCCGAATTGGCTGGACCGGAAACACAACGCGAAGCGCGGGTGTTTGACGGATCGGCCCAACGTGGGGATCGCTTGGTGCCGCTCATCGATAATGTGTCAGCCCGCCAAATGGTGCGCCTGCCGACCCCGATCCGCATTGGTGACCGCGAAATCATGCGCTTTCGGCCTTATGTGCGCCTATCAACAAAGCTGGCGGTCAATTTGTCTGGCGCGGTCGGGACCATTCCAACATTTAATCCGCAAAAGATTTTTGCTGCCGGCGGCCCGGAAATCGACAAGCTCGACAAAAACAGTCATCCGCTAGTGCGGGCAGATGAAAATGAAGCCTATGTGCAAAAGCGGCCGCTTGGCAGCACCAGCGATCCGCAAGGCGCGTTTCTAACCTTAAACGAACAACAAATTGATGATCAGGTCGAAGAAGTGCGATTGGCTGCATTGACGGCGGCGCGCCTCACCAGCCTTGCTCCGGGCTCTATTCTTGCCCCGCAACAAATGCTCGCGCGGACCTTGCCCCTCAATAGCAGTGAACAAGGGGCGCCGCGTCGCGATGCTCTGTCGGATACGACATTTTCTAATATTCGCGTCACCGTCGCACCGGAAAATGTCACCACGATCCCGATGCGTTTTATCAAAGGGCCGGATGCCTCCCCGCCCAATGAAAAATTTATCATTGCCAAACGCAGCGATACTTTTTTGAGCCTGTTTGAAGCCAATGGAATCGCTGCCGCTGAAGCCCGCAGTGCTGTCGCCACCATTGCCCCCAAAGTTAAAGACGGAATCATTCGTGATGGACAAAAACTAAAAATCCTCACGCAGCCCAATGAAAATAAAACAAGTCCGTCCTCTTTATTGCGCGTCATCGTTTATGATGAAGATCGGGCCATCGCTGCCTTGGTGCGCAATGATCGCGGCCAATTTATCACCATTGCCCCGCCTGTCTCCACGCAAACGCCATCGCCGCAATCTGCCCGCCGCACCAATCAGGATGATGAGTCCAACGGCGTTTCGATCTATCAAAGTCTTTACGAAACAGGGGCCCGCAATGATATTCCGCGGCCCGTGATTGAACAGCTGATGCGGGTCTTTTTCTTCGATATCGATTTGCAAAAAGAAGTAGGGCCTGGCGATCAACTCGAACTGTTCTTCAATGACGATGAGGAGCGCGATGCCCGCAAGGAAGTTCTCTTTGCTGCTTTGACGATTGAAGGCGTGACAAAGCGCTATTACCGTTTCCAAAATAACAATGATGGCACTATTGATCATTTTGATGAAAGCGGCCGTTCCAATCGGCGTTTCTTATTACGCAAACCCATTACCGAAGGAATTTTCCGCTCTGGATTCGGACTGCGCTATCATCCCATTCTGCATTATTCCAAAATGCATACGGGCGTTGATTGGGCCGATAAAATTGGCACGCCGATCATTGCCGCAGGCGATGGCGTCGTGATCAAAGCGGAATGGGATTCGGGCTATGGCCGCCGGGTCGAAATCCAACATAACTATAATTTCATCACCACCTATAACCATCTGTCTGCCTTTGCTGCCGGTATTAATGAAGGCACGAAAGTGCGGCAAGGACAGGTGATTGGCTATCTTGGTAATTCTGGCCTCTCAACAGGCCCGCATTTGCATTACGAAGTGATGGTCAATGACAATTATGTCGATCCGCTCACCATTAAATTGCCGAGCAATAAAGAGCTCGACCGCGCGCAAATGGCCGAGTTCAAACGTGAAAAAGAACGGATCGACGATTTGCTCAAACAAACCATTGTTACAAGCGCTGTACGGTAAACCGACCGCTTTTAGATGAAACCAAGCCTATGTCTGATCGTCTGCCCGGTTTCGCCCTCGGCCCGCCATTGCCGCAGTGGTTTTGATAATTTGCTTTTAGACAATTTGTCTCCCTGTTCATCCTCAATCAACGCATGGTGATGATAAAGTGGGGATGGCAAACCCAGCAAAGCCTGTAACAAGCGATGCAAATCCGTTGCCTGTTCCAAATCACGCCCCCGGACAATATGGGTAATATCTTGAGCCGCATCATCAAGAACCACGGATAAATGATAGCTCGTCGGTGTGTCTTTGCGCACCAAAACCACGTCACCCCATAAAGCGGGTTGGGCAGGACGCTCATAAAACTGTCCCTGTGCATCGAAGCAGCGGATTACCAAGGGCTCTTCTACCGCGTGCAGCGCTTTGCGCATATCAAGCCGCCATGCGAGCGGCTGATCTGTCGCCGGGTGACCCTCACGACACGCGCCCGCATAAAGAGGCACACCATCCGGATCCACCTCGCCCGCTTGGCCCTTTGCTCTCTGTTTGATCTGGTTGCGCGTGCAACTGCATGGATAAAGCAGGCCGCGCTTTTTCAACAGATCTGCCTGCGTCCGATAGAGCTCAAAATAGTCTGATTGCACGCGAATCGGCTCAGCAAAGCGCAGACCAAGCCATGCCAAATCTTCATAAAGACCTTCGACATAAGTCGACCGGCTGCGCCCTTGATCAATATCTTCAATGCGCAACAGCAAACGGCCAGCATGAGCCTGTGCAAAGCGTTCATTCAGCAAAGCGGAATAGGCATGCCCCAAATGCAAATATCCATTCGGACTGGGCGCAAAACGAAACTGAGCTTGCACGCCGCTTTCTCTCCATGCAACATAGGGCTCCGGTTAAAATAGGCATAATGAGCCCTATGTCAAAACGCATTCGTAGCAAAGCCGATCTCGACCATGCCTTAGCGCAGTTGTTAATCTTAGTTCCATGGCTGAACGCGCTCTTTGAGCTGACCGGCCCACTGCCTCTGCGCCTCCAAAAGCCCGGCTTCGCTGGCCTTGCACGCCTGATTGTCTCACAGCAAGTCTCTACATCCAGCGCGAAAGCTATTTGGACGCGTGTTTGCAGCCAATTTCCCTCTTTAACCCCCGAACTGATTTTAGCCGCATCCGATCAAGACTTACGGGCCTGCGGCCTCTCCTCCCCCAAAATGCGAACCTTAAGAGCCATTGCCACGGCCGTGCATGAACAAAGCCTGCCTTTATCCCGGCTCGGACGTCTGCCGCCAGACAAAGCCCATGCCCTGATGGTCAAGGTTAAAGGCATTGGTCCTTGGACAGCCGATCTTTATTTACTGTTTTGCCTTGGACAGGCCGATGCCTTTCCCGCTGGGGATTTGGCCCTGCAAGAAGCCTTACGCATGGCTTATGAACTTGAAGAACGCCCCTCCGCCGCTGAGCTGACAGACTATGTGGAGCCTTGGCGCCCTTATCGGGGCATCGGCGCGCAATTATTATGGGCCTATTATGGCGTTATGAAACAGCGCCAAGGCGTCCCGAATTGATTTTCATCCCTGTCCTAGAGTAATGAATCCAACCATGTTGATGCTGCATCAGCATGTGCGATCCATTCTTCGCCCTCTTTTGGACAAAGCCGGAGTATCCCTATGAGCCGTCCCGAACGGTCCCGCCGGAGCGATTACCGCCATTTCACCGCCTTGACCACGCGTTGGGCCGATAATGATGTGTTCGGCCATGTCAACAATGTCATGTATTATAACTGGTTTGACACAGCCGTCACAGGTCACCTGCTCGCCAAAGGCTTGATTGATCCCATGCATGGCGCGGTACAAACGCTGGTTGTCGAAACGGGCTGCAGCTATTTTGCCTCGGTTGCCTTTCCAGACAAGATCGACATCGGCATTGCCGTCACCCATTTAGGAACATCCTCCATGCGCTATGCGATTGGCATATTTCGTGAGGGAGAAGATTTAGCCAGCGCGCAAGGATTTTTTGTGCATGTTTCGGTCGCACGCGCGACAGGACGGCCCATTGAAATCCCGCCTGCACTGCGCAGCGGGCTTGAAGCCATTCACCGTTCGTGATTTAAAATTTCAACACCATCCGTATTTACCCTTTAGGCCACTGCCCATGACGATGCGGTCTTCTGATCTCTCTGCTCTTGCCTGCTTACCAAGCCAGCCGCCCTGCGGACCCTTGCCGCGGCATCAAACCCTTGCTGTCGACATTGATGGGGTCGTCGTTGGCGGCGGAGCACCCATTGTGGTGCAGTCGATGACCAATACCGATACGGCCGATATCGAAGCCACGGTTCGGCAAATCGGCGCGCTTGTCCGCGCGGGATCGGAACTGGTACGTATTACAGTTGATCGCGCTGAAGCCGCAGCTGCCGTGCCTCATATTAAAGAGCGCTTGTTAAAAGCCTCCATCACCGTTCCCTTGGTTGGCGATTTTCATTATATCGGACACCACTTGCTGGCCGCCCATCCCGCTTGTGCCGAAGCCTTAGCAAAATATCGGATTAATCCCGGCAATGTTGGCTTCCGGGAAAAAAGAGACCGCCAATTCTCAGCCATTATTGAAATGGCCATCCACTATAACAAGACTGTGCGGATCGGCGCCAATTGGGGATCGTTGGATCAAGATCTGCTGACGGATTTAATGGATTTTAATGCCAAAAGCGCCGCGCCGCTTGATGCCCGTGCCGTGATGCGCGAAGCCATGGTGCAATCGGCCATTCTGTCCGCTGATCGAGCCGTTGAATTGGGCCTGCCCAAAAATCGCATCGTGCTCTCTGCCAAAGTCTCAGCGGTTCAAGATTTAATTACCATTTATCGCATGATCGCAGCCCGCTCTGATTATGCCTTGCATTTGGGATTGACCGAAGCGGGGATGGGATCAAAAGGCATTGTGGCCTCTGCGGCAGCGATGGGCATTTTGTTACAAGAAGGGATCGGCGATACGATTCGGGTCTCCTTAACCCCGGAGCCGAATGGGGATCGAACCCGTGAAGTGAAAGTGGCGCAAGAAATTTTGCAAACCATGGGCTTTCGAACCTTTGTGCCACTCGTTGCGGCCTGTCCGGGGTGCGGACGGACAACCTCAACCCTTTTTCAGGAATTGGCGTCTGACATCCAGACCTGGATTGTTGACAGCATGCCAGACTGGAAAAGTCGCTATTTCGGCGTTGAAAATCTCAACATCGCGGTCATGGGCTGTATTGTGAATGGACCCGGCGAATCCAAACATGCCGATATTGGTATTTCTTTGCCCGGCACGGGCGAACAACCCGTTGCCCCCGTCTTTATTGATGGGCGCAAAGCCATGACCTTGCGGGGCCCAACCTTAGCGCAAGATTTCAAACAGCTGGTCGGCGACTATATCCAACAGCGCTTTACACCAACCAACCAGTCCTCGCCCTAAAACACAC
>CAWUMW010000140.1:0-6204 GCA_963923415.1 uncultured Hyphomicrobiales bacterium
CGGATTGATCACAAGACCGGAGGCTGTTTCACGCGCCTCATGCACCCAATCGATCAATTCATATTCCCGATTGCTTTGCAAAAATTTGAGTTCAAAGCCCAGTTCCTTTGCCAATTTCTGGCAATCGCGTTCGACATCAGCCAAGGTTTCATGTCCGTAAATATGCGGCTGGCGCTTGCCCAATAAATTCAGGTTTGGGCCATTCAAAACATAAATCAGTGGCATCTCAATCGTCTCCCGTCTTCTTTTAGATCTGCGCTTGTCATAGGGTTTGATTTCATAAACGACGTCTTAAACACGAAATCAATGGGGGATCAATTTGGTTGGTTGAGTGAATTTTTTCATGAAGGGGTCTTCTGACGTGGTGCGGTGGAACTAATCAAGGCCGCACGTTTAACAGAAGCAGCTCCAAAGCGTTCACGCAATCCATCTAAAGTTTTTTCAAGTTTCGCCTGTTGAGGGGCTTTGGTATCGAGCAAATCGCCTAAATCCGCCTGATCTGCTCCCATAAGATCGGCGACCCCGATCCCGATCAAGCGATAAAATTTTCCCTTTGGTTCTTTATTAAAGAGCTCACGACCAATCTGGGCAATTTTGCTCCCCACTTGCGTTGGCGCTGCTAAAGACCGCGAACGGGTGATCAATTTGAAATCCGGCGTTTTCAATTTCAACGTCACACCCCCTGCTGCATAGCCTTCCTTACGCAAGCGGAATGCAACTTTCTCACTCAATTCAAGAATCATATGATGCAGGGTCTGCGCATCGGCGCAATCAACGTCAAAAGTTGTTTCAGCCGACACGCTTTTGCTATCACGTTCTATTACGACAGGACGCGGATCAATGCCTTGCGCCAAGCGGGCCAAACGCAACCCGTCCTCACCATAGCGTCGCGCCAATTCGGATTGATCAATTTTTTGCAAATCACCGATGACAGAGATCCCGTCTTTTTGCAGTCGTGCTTCAAAAACAGTCCCAACGCCAGGGATCAAACCAACACGACGCGGCGCTAAAAAATCCATAACCCCTTGTTGTCCGATCACGGCAAAACCATGCGGTTTATCTAAATCAGACGCGAGCTTGGCTAAGAAGCGGTTGTAAGACAGACCGACCGAAACCGTAATACCAATCTGCTGATGCACAGTTTGCGCAAAACGGGCCAAGGTGCGGGCCGGGGAAGACCCATGCACATCCTGTGTGCCATTTAAATCCAAAAAGGCTTCATCAATGGAAACCGGTTGCACCATGGGCGTCAGTGTTTCCATCATCGCACGAATTTGCAATCCAACATCTCGATATTTTTTCATTTGCGGAGGGATCACCACCGCCTGCGGACATAATTTTAACGCCTTGAACATCGGCATCGCCGAACGCACACCATAACGCCGCGCCACATAACAACAGGTTGAAACCACCCCCCGCTTGCCACCGCCCACAATCACCGGACGATCAAGCAAAGAGGGATCATCCCGTTTTTCAACAGCCGCAAAAAAGGCATCGCAATCGATATGGGCAATAGCCAACTGATCCAATTCGGAATGGAATAAAAGTCGTGTGGACCCACACACTCTACATGCAGGCGCAGGCATCCCATGATCTGCCAAACACTCCCTGCAAAAGCCAGCCTTCGTCATCATCCACCGCAGTCGCGCCTTACTAACTTGCGCTATCCCCAGACCCTCTACCCTAAAAGCTCACCCCTGCCCTGTCACGTGGGAAACGAGCTTTAAGCCTTTCTCTGCCCTCCCCCTTAAGGCGGACGATAGCGGCGCCCTGCCAGACCGTTCCCGCCCAAATAAGGAGGAAGCAAAAAAACATTTTCGTTTCAAAAATAAAAAGTTAAAATTTATTAACGAATCAGCTTGGGAGCATGGTCATGGCTGAAAGTGCATATATGAATGAACAGGAACAAATCTCCTTTATTTCCCATTTGATCCTGAATGAAATTGAACAAGAGGAAACCGCCCTGTCCAGGCGCCTATCCCGTTCAGAAATTGCCCGACGGGCCTATAATCTCGCCCAAGCGCATTTAAACCAGATCAATAAAGAAACCTTCAGCGAGGACTTTGCTGTGTCAGCGCGGGAAGATATTTATGATTTTGATCGGGTCCATAGCGAATATTCCGATCTGATATAACACGCTGATTTTATTGTTTTTTTCTTTAACGCCATAAAAAAAGGCCGCGCAGCGGCCTTTTTGTGTTCGAGCGACTGCCACGATTAACGGCTGTAGAATTCGATAACCAGCGATGGTTCCATCTGTGTCGGATAGGGCACATCGGCAATGGTCGGAACGCGGATATATTTGGCGCTCATTTTGTTATGGTCGACTTCGATATAGTCAGGCGTATCGCGTTCCGCTAACTGGCTGGCTTCCAGAACCACGGCGAGCTGGCGGGAGGCTTCTTTAACCTCAATAATATCGTTAGGACGCACCAAATAGGACGGAATATTGACGCGACGGCCATTCACGCGCACATGCCCGTGATTGATGAATTGGCGAGCGGCAAAGACCGTAGCCACAAATTTGGCCCGATAGACAACCGCATCCAACCGGCGCTCAAGCAAACCGATCAAATTTTCACCGGAGTCACCTTTCAGGCGCAGCGCTTCATGGTAATAGCGGCGGAATTGCTTTTCTGAAATATTGCCATAATAGCCCTTCAGCTTCTGCTTAGCGCGCAGCTGAGTGCCGAAATCGGACAATTTGCCTTTGCGGCGCTGACCATGTTGACCGGGACCATATTCGCGGCGATTCACCGGGCTTTTAGGGCGGCCCCAGATATTTTCGCCTAAACGGCGGTCAATTTTATGCTTAGCTTCAATGCGTTTTGTCATCGCTGTTCCTTCGAAAGCGTTAGAGAGGTTCGAGGAACGCGCCCTCCTCTGCCCGAAACCGGACCGACAGAACCACAAGCCACGCAGGGCAATGGTTCACGGGTGCGTCAAACAACAAACAGGCAGTCCATCAAGCGGGCGACCTGCTGTCATCTGCAGCGGTGATAAAGACCCGGCTCGGCACTGTCAATGCTTAAAACCCGTTGTTTTTTCAAGAAAAACAGCAATTCAGTCTATTTAATCACGGCACAGGGCGATAGACGCCACCAGAAAAACCCCATTCCATCAATGGTTTATGCATCCGCTGATAAAAATCGGCGTCTCCCGTATGGAGAAAGAGATGGGCGTGATCCCCTGCCGGGCACGCGGTCCGTGGAGGATGGGCGTCGAGCAGCGCAGCAACCCGACGCGCAATGGCGGGGGCCGGATCAATCCAGGTCACCGCCCAAGGCGCAAGACGAACAAAGCGATCAAGCAATAAAGGAAAATGGGTGCATCCCAAGACAATCATATCCGTCCGCCGTCCGTCTTGATCAACAAAACAGGGCCAAATGTCATCGCTAAGCTCGGCATCGGACACAAAACCACCGGAAAAAACCGTTTCTGCGCGTTCAGCCAGCAAAGGCGGGGCATGCAAGATCACATCACACCCATCCGCAAATTCATGGATCAGACTTTGCGTATAATCACGTTTAATCGTGGCCGGCGTAGCAAGTATGGCAATGCGGCGGGTTTGCGATGCTTTCGCAGCAGGTTTAATCGCAGGGACAGTGCCGACAAACGGAACACCAAACTGGGCACGCAATGCGGGAAGCACCAATGTTGAGGCGGTATTGCAGGCAATCACAACAAGATCGGGCTGATAGTCAGGGATCAACTCACCCATAACGCGCGTGACCCGATCAACCAAAACCGGATCCGCCAAATCGCCATAAGGAAAGGCTGCATCATCCGCAACATAAAGGGTTTGTGCGTCAGGTAGCTGATCGCGCAAGGCGCGATGCACCGTCAATCCCCCTAAACCGGAATCAAACACAAGCAATCGGGGCGGTGCACGCATCAGACCGATCCATGCTTTAAAAAACGAGCGGCCCGGTGAACAGCATCCCAGCCTGCATAAGACGCCCCCGCAACGGTCATACTAGCTCCGTACCGCCCCCCACAGCTCGCCTCTCCAGCAAAATAAAGACCCTCAACACCACTCTCATGCATATCCCGACGCGCCATGACCGCCCCGGGTTTGACATAAGAATATCCCCCTTCAAAAAACGGATGGCCCCACCACCCCGACAGTCGACCCGACACAAAATGACGCCGCGCATCCTGTCCAGCAAAAGCACAAAAAATCCGCAACACCTCTTCAACGGCAGCCTGTTCGCCCATTCGGATCAGATCACGCCCTGCATCACCACCCGTAACCGCCAAAACTAAATTGCGATCATAGGGCCAGATTTCGAAAGTCATGGAGCCTCCCGGTGCATCCATCACAATCTTATCAGCGCCCACAGCCATTCCGAAGCGCGCCCCGTCAAAAACCAAGGCTGTTTTCGTCAAAGCCCCCATGGCCATGCCATCAAGCGCCCGTTCAAAAGAGAGCGGTAAAACAGGGGCAAACCGAATATGGCCTGCCTGTAAAACACCCACGGACACCGTCACAATCACGGCTCTGGCCTCTAACGATCCTGTAGTCGTATCCACTCGAAATCCGCGCCCTGTAGCTTCAACCGCATTGACGCGGGTCGAAAGACTGATCGGCACGCCTTGTGCGGCAGCGGTAACGAGCGTGCCATAGCCTTGCGGAACAATATGATCAGGCCCGTGCCATTGCTCCAAATAATCGGCAAGAGACACTTTTTCGGGCTGTTCTCCAAGGCCCAAACGCGACATATCGCCCAAGGCGGCTTGGCCTTCCGCATCCAAATGGGCGGCACCGTCCGCCATCGACATCGGATCAAAAACCGCCTCACCCTGTGCATGTTCGAGCCGATCAAGATGCGCCCAAAAAGCATCAAAAGCCCGATTGCGCCGCTCGCCTGACACCGTGCCCAGCGGTTGACCTTGGGCAATCATTTCAAAATGCGTAAATCCCCGCCACAAGCGCGTTTCGATCCCCAAACGGCGGGCTTCACGCATCCACGGATTGCGGTTTGAAAAATGAATATATGCAGCGCCCGCATCATAGGGAATTCCCAGTGATTGATCGGTATAAACACGCCCCCCAACCCGATGATCCGCCTCAAGAACCATGGCCGTTAATCCAAGAGCCCGCGCCATCCGCGCAGCAGTAATACCGGCGGCCCCTGCTCCAATAATGGCCAAATCATACGCCATCGGTCGGTCCTGTCTTCCCTTCCCTTGTGGGAGGGGGGGATGCTGGCGACTCAATGGTGGCTGGATCAGAAGCCCGTAAACGCCGTCTTTTCCGGGTCTGCGGCTGATCACGCGGCCCTTCGACCAACCGCACTACCATGCCCCGCCATGTCCGGACATCTTGCTCACTCAGCGACATCCGGTGAAACATATTGCGTAAATTCCGGCTCATGATGGCGCGCTTGTGGAGCGGGCGGAAAAAGCCTCGTTGGTCTAGCTGGTCTTCGAGATAGGCAAAAAAGTTGAGCACCATCTCACGCGTTGCTGGCGGCCACTTAATCTTGCGAGAAAAAGGCAAAGGCTGATCTGCTGCATTCACATAAGAAAATCCGGCCAATAAAACCGCTTGAGCTAAATTAAGCGAGGCATAAGCAGGATTAACAGGATAGGTCAAAATAACATCTGCCAAGGCAATATCGTCATTTTCGAGCCCTGTCCGCTCACGTCCAAATAAAATTCCAACGCGTTCTCCCGTTTCGATCCGCTCACGCATTTCGAGACCAGCCTGTTGCGGTCCAAAAACCTCTTTGCCCTGACCGCGTTCGCGTGCAGTGGTCGCATAAGTGAAATGCAAATCCGCCATGGCCTGTGGTAGGTCAGAAAAAAGTCTGGCTGAGTCGAGAATATAGTCTGCGCCCGCCGCCGCCGCCCGGGTCTTTTGATGCAGCCAATTGTGGCGCGGTCGCACGAGACGCAGCTCCGATAGGCCAAAATTGGCCATGGCCCGCGCAACCATGCCGATATTCTCGCCCAGTTGCGGTTCCACCAAAATGATCACCGGCCCGCCCGATAAAGCAGGTTTTGTGCGATCTGTTCCGGCTCCAACCATGTCATGCCCCTTTCCGTTTCCCAGTAAAGCATGCGCGCCAGACTGGAAAGGGGGAGACGTGTGGCTCTATCCTTCAAATCCCTATTTTGGGATCAGTCGCTCCCCGCCCCCCATCTGCGCCCTATCACCCCCGTCTTGTCCAAAAGGTGCCCTTTGCGTCAGGCACACCC
>CAWUMW010000141.1:0-6189 GCA_963923415.1 uncultured Hyphomicrobiales bacterium
GGTTTAAGCTATTCAGCGGCTATTTTTCCATTGGTGCGTCTGAGGCCAAAATGCGTCCAGACTTCATCCAGCGCCCGGCCTAAGGCCTCGATATGCGCATCGTGATGGAGGGGCGAGGGCGTGATGCGCAACCGTTCGGTACCACGCGGCACGGTCGGATAATTAATGGGCTGAATATAAATACCATGTTCCGATAATAAGCGGTCGGAGGCGGCTTTGCATTGATCCGCATCGCCGACCATTAAGGGAACAATATGGGTGGGGGTATCTAGCACAGGCAGCAGCAAATTATTTAACAGGGCTTTGGTTTTTGCGACTTGGGCTTGATGGCGCGCCCGCAAGGCTTGGCCTTGACGAACCAGCCGGATCGAACATAAAGCCGCTTCGGCGATGGCGGGGGGCAGTGCGGTTGTAAAAATAAAACCCGGCGCATAAGAGCGCACGGCATCGATCAGCGCATGCGAGCCCGCCAGATAGCCACCAAGACATCCAAAGGCCTTGCCCAAGGTTCCCTCGATCACATCCAGCCGATGCATCACGCCATCACGTTGCGCCACGCCCGCCCCTTCATGGCCGTAAAGCCCTACGGCATGCACTTCGTCAATATAGGTCATTGCCTGATAGCGCTCGGCGAGATCACAAATGGCGGTAATCGGTCCGATATCCCCATCCATCGAATAGACGCTTTCGAACACGATGAGTTTGGGGCGGTCGCCTGCGGCCTGTAACAAGCTTTCCAGATGGGCCAGATCATTATGGCGGAAAATATGGCGCTCAACCCCGGAACGGCGCACACCTTCAATCATCGAATTGTGATTATTGGCATCGGACAAAATCACCACATTCGGGATCAATTTGGCGATGGTGGAAATGCCTGTGTCATTGGCCACATAGCCGGAGGTAAAAACCAAAGCCGCTTGCTTGCCATGCAGGCTGGCTAATTCGGCTTCCAGCTGAACAATCGGTTGATGATTGCCGGAAATATTGCGTGTGCCGCCTGCCCCTGTCCCCATCGCGCGGGCAGCGGTGACCATGGCTTCAATCACCGTTTCGTGATGGCCTTGGCCGAGATAATCATTCGAGCACCATAAAGTAATGGGGCGCGGTCCATCGGGATGGTGCCACAGCGCTTGCGGATAGAGTGTGGTTTGTCGCTCGATTTCGGTGAAAACCCGATAGCGCGCTTCTTGCTTCAGCCGATCAAGCGCCTGTTGGAAATAGGCGTCATAGGCGCAAGATGATGCAGCAGAAGATGAGGCAGCAGAAGAAGATGCAACAGAAGATGAGGCAGCGGGCGAAGCAAGAGGAGAAAATTGGGTCATGGCGGTTCTTTGGATACGCACACAGTTAGGAGAACAGAAGAACGCAGAAGAAGAGAGAAATGGAAAGGGTCAGGAACGGCGCATTGTGCATTAAAAACCTGTTTGAAATATGATCCAAATTAAATGGCTCACCCACATCATGTTTTACCGCCATCATGTTTCATCGCCATCATGTCTAGCCGCCAGCGCGTTTCAGCTCCAATGACCCCTTTATGCATAAGGGGCGGGTCCCCTTCCCGATGGAGAGAGCCTCTGGCGCAGATCTGACCCTAGCATTCGGGGCAGACGGGCACCACTATCATAAAGTGTGGAGCAGGCAATACACAGCGTGCAGAACTGGACTTATGGGGTCTTTTGCGGCTTTGGAGACGGGTTTTTGGCCCATTTAGGGGTGAAATAGCGCTTAGAGTGGCAAAAACTGAGCGCAGACTTGCAGCAAGGCTTGTCAGAGTCAGTGGTTATGCGTAGGAAAATGCCACATTGGATAGCTTGAAGGCAGGATCAGGCGGGGTGAAAGGCCATGGCCAAGGGCGTGGATCGGAAACAGCGATTGGCAGCGGCCTTGCGTGAGAATTTGCATCGGCGCAAGCAGCAGCAACGTGATCGCCGTAAAAATGACCCATTTCTCGCCGATCAAGCTGTCGAGCCAGTCAGCGCAACGGGTGCGGATCAAGCCCTGCGTCCTCCCAACAGAACGGAATAACTATGGATCGTATCCGGATTATCGGCGGTCAACCGCTGCATGGGTCTTTGGTGATCGGCGGCGCTAAAAACGCCGCTTTGCCGCTGATGATTGCCAGCTTGCTGACGCGCGAAACCCTGACGCTTTATAATGTGCCCCGTTTGTCTGACGTTCGGCTTTTGATGCGCATTATCGGCAATCACGGGGTCGATGCGGGCATTGGCGGCAAGCGGGTTGACCAGCGCGAAGGCGAAGGGGACAGTATTACCCTGTCGGCCCGTGATATTGTTGATACTACAGCCCCCTATGAGCTTGTTTCGCGGATGCGGGCCAGTTTTTGGGTTATTGCGCCTTTATTGGCGCGGATGGGGGAGGCGCGTGTCTCTTTGCCGGGCGGCTGTGCGATTGGAACCCGTCCGGTTGATCTGTTGATCATGGCGCTGGAAGCCTTGGGCGTGCAGATTGATATTGATCGGGGCTATGTTGTGGCGCGCGCAGCGAAGGGCTTGCGCGGGGGCCAGATCCATTTTCCGAAAGTGACAGTTGGCGGCACGCATACGGCCTTAATGGCCGCCTGCTTGGCGCAGGGTGATACGGTGATCGAGAATGCGGCGCGTGAGCCGGAAGTGGTCGATCTGGCCCAGTGTCTGAACAAAATGGGCGCTAAAATCAGCGGGGCGGGCGAAAGCCGCATTGAAATTACCGGGGTTGGCCGTTTGGGGGGCGCGCATCACGATGTGTTGCCCGATCGGATTGAGACCGGCACCTATGCCATGGCTGTGGCCATGACGGGCGGAAATGTGCTGTTGGAAGGGGCGCGGGCCGATTTGTTGCAGTCTGCCTTGGATGTCTTGCAGCAAACCGGGTTGCAGGTTGCGACCGAACCGCAGGGCGTGCGGGTGAGCCGGGCCGGCGGCGGCATTGCCCCTGTTGATGTGACCACCGCACCCTTTCCCGGTTTTCCAACCGATTTGCAGGCCCAATTCATGGCCCTGATGTGTCGGGCGGATGGGGTGTCGCATATCCGCGAGACCATTTTTGAAAACCGCTTCATGCATGTGCAGGAATTGGTGCGGTTTGGGGCTCGGATTAAATTGGACGGTGAAACGGCGATTATCGAAGGGCGTCAAGGCCTCAAAGGGGCGCCAGTGATGGCGACTGATTTGCGCGCCTCGGTCTCATTGGTGATTGCGGCGCTGGCGGCTGAAGGGGAAACCATGGTCCATCGGGTCTATCATTTGGATCGCGGTTTTGAGGCGCTTGAGAAAAAATTGGCGCGCTGCGGCGCTGAGATCGAGCGCGTGTCGGGCGAAGCCTGAGGGCGTCCTGACTGATACACCCAAGGCAGTGCTTGTCGGGGCGTGTCGGCTCCATTAGGGTCCGGCGCAAGAGTATTGAAGAACTCTCTACTCAAGAACGATCTGTTCAGACGCTATGTTGAAGAGCAATCGGGGTCCGGTGGCTGATGTGTTGAGATTATTTGCGGTCGATATTGAGGATGTAGCTGTGCTGTCGGCACATCTGGAAGGAGCCCAGCTGGTCGTTGGGCAGATGGCCTATTTGCCCAAGCAGCGCCGCTTTGCCTTTGTTGCCGAACGGAAGCGCGAAGGGTCGGGGGCTATGCAGACGGTTGGGGTGCATTTCGAAGGGGTGGCCCGCGTTGAGCATAAAAATGTGGCGCAGGATCATCCCGATACGCTTTTAAACTTGCTCGCCATTACCTTTGATCCGCTCGACAGTCCGGCGGGCCATATTGTGCTCCATTGTGCGCAAGGGCGCGTGATTCGGTTGGAAGTCGATTATATTGAGGCCGCGCTGTCCGATCTTGCGGATGGGAAGGGGGAGGAGGCGTAATGGTGCTGCGTTTGACGCAACAGGATCAGGCTTTTGAAGCAGGTTTCAAGGCATTGCTCGCGATGAAACGCGAAGTGTCCGAGGATGTTGATCAGTCTGTCCGGGCCATTCTTGAGGATGTGCGCGCGCGCGGTGATCAGGCTGTGATTGATTACACCGCCCGCTTTGACCGCTTGACCCTGAGCGCTGATCGGTTGCGGGTTTCAGGAGCAGAGATTGCTGCTGCGGTGGCTCAATGCGATGCCAAGACTCTGGAGGCGTTACGGCTGGCGCATCAGCGCATCACGTCCCATCATGCCCGCCAAAGACCAAGTGATGATCGCTATACCGATGCAATTGGCGTCGAATTGGGTCATCGCTGGACGGCGATCGACTCGGTTGGTCTTTATGTGCCGGGCGGGACAGCCAGTTATCCTTCCTCTGTTTTGATGAATGCGGTGCCAGCGCGTGTGGCAGGTGTGCCGCGGCTTGTCATGGTGGTGCCGACCCCTGAGGGTGTGATCAATCCGCTGGTCTTGGCGGCCGCTGATCTGGCGGGTGTGGATGAGATTTACCGCGTGGGGGGTGCGCAGGCGGTGGCCGCTTTGGCCTATGGAACAGCCAGTGTGGCGCCCGTTGCCAAGATTGTCGGTCCGGGCAATGCCTATGTGGCTGCGGCCAAACGGCGGGTTTTCGGACAGGTCGGGATCGATATGATTGCGGGCCCATCGGAAGTGGTGGTGTTGGCGGATGGGTCCGTTTCTGCAGATTGGATTGCGGCTGATTTGTTAGCGCAAGCGGAGCATGATGCCGCGGCGCAATCCATTTTGATAACCGATGATGCGGCTTTGGCCCAAGCGGTCGAACAGGCTGTCACAGCGCGTCTTGCTTTATTGCCACGGCGGGAATTGGCAGCAGCCAGTTGGCGCGATTTTGGCGCGATCATTGTGGTGCCTACTTTATCTGCGGCGGTGCCGTTGATTGATCGTTTGGCGCCAGAACATCTTGAGATTTGCGCGCACGATCCTGAACCGCTGGTCGCAGCGGTGCGCAATGCGGGCGCTATATTTATTGGGGCCTATACGCCGGAGGCGATTGGCGATTATGTCGGGGGCAGCAATCATGTGTTGCCGACGGCGCGTTCGGCGCGGTTCTCGTCGGGCTTGGGTGTGCTTGACTTTATGAAGCGGACCTCCATTCTAAAATGCGGAGCCGATCAATTGCGTGCGCTGGGTCCGTCAGCGCTTGCTTTGGCTGAAGCGGAAGGGTTGTCTGCGCATGGGCAATCAGTTTCTGTTCGTTTGAATTTGGAATAAAGGATCATGAGTGCCGCGCCACACAAATCACTGATTGCCGTGATCTTGGATGAGCAGTCAATTGGCCGTTCAACGCCTGAAAAAGAGCATGAACGGATGGTGGCGATTTATGATCTGATTGAAAGCAATCTGTTTGCTTTACCCCAGCATGATGGCGGCCCTTATGCGCTTACGCTGGCATTGATCGACAATAAATTGTCGTTTGATATTCGCACGGCAGGCGGCGATATGTTGATGACACATGTCTTATCGCTGACGCCTTTTCGGCGTGTGTTGCGCGATTATTTCATGGTCTGTGAAAGTTATTATGCAGCGATCAGAACCTCCAGTCCGACACAGATCGAAGCGATTGATATGGGACGCCGCGGCTTGCATGATGAGGCGGCGCAATTATTGATCGAACGGCTCGACGGGAAAGTTGAGATTGATTTTAATACGGCGCGTCGTTTGTTTACGTTGATTGCCGCCTTGCATTGGAAAGGCTAAAGGCCGTCATGGAGCAGTCTGCGCGTCCCATTCAGGCGGTGTTGTTTGCCTGCGGTTATAATGCCATTCGCTCGCCGATGGCGGAAGCGATTGCTCGACATTATTTCGGTAAATCGATCTATGTGCAGTCGGCAGGTGTCAATAAAGGGGATGTGGATCCGTTTACAATTGCCGTGCTCGATGAGATCGGCATTGATGCCCACAAACACAAACCCCGCACAATTGATGAATTGGATGATTGGGAAGGATTGAACTTTGATTTGATCATTTCGCTCAGTCCCGAAGCCCATCACAAGATGCTGGATCTGACGCGGACGTTGGCGGCAACGGTTGAATATTGGCCGCTGCCTGATCCCTCACTCACCCAAGGCACACGCGATCAGGTGCTCGATGCCTATCGGGCCGTGCGGGATGCATTGGTGCGGCAGATCCAAGCCCGTTTGAAACATGCGTGAGTGGACGCAGCTTGATGATGGGCTTAATTAAAAGCCGCTAAGCCGCAGCCCGATCACCACGGCCATACCACTACATAAAGCAGCCAGATCTTTTC
>CAWUMW010000142.1:0-6152 GCA_963923415.1 uncultured Hyphomicrobiales bacterium
TGCTGGGCATCTTTTTGTTTGTGGTCAATGACGTGATCGGCAAATGGTTGATGGCTAGCTATTCGGTGGCGGAAGTCCTGCTAATCCGTAGCTGTGCGGCTTTGGTGATGTTGCTGCCCATGCTGCGGCCCTTGCTCCGTGCGGAAGGGCTGAAGCCCTTCACCCAAATCAACGCTCCGCGCTGGCAACTGGCACGGATTGTCTGTTCAACCTTGGAAGTGGCCTGTTTTTATTGGTCGGTGAGTTCCTTACCCCTTGCCAATGTGATCAGCTTTTATCTGGCTGGACCGATTTTTGTTACCGCGCTTTCAGGCCCTTTTCTGGGTGAACAGGTTAACCGCGCCCAATGGCTGGCCGTTTTGGCTGGCTTTGCTGGCGTGCTGATCGCGCTCAACCCTTCGCCTGAAACATGGAACAGCGGCGCGGTGATTGCGATTTGCGGCAGCGTTGCCTTCGCGGTGATGATTTTACTGTCGCGCCGCTTGCGCGGGACACCGGATCTGGTTTTGGTGACAGGTCAAACCGTCGGCGCTCTGTTGTTTGGCGTCGCGCTCATTCCATTTGGCTGGGTGCAACCCGGTTGGGTTGATTTTAGCTTATTGGCTTTATTGGGCATTGTCGCAGCCCTTGCCCATCTTTGCGTCAATCGGTCTTTGAAATTAGCGCCTGCGGCCGTTGTCACGCCCTATCAATATTCGCAAATTGTCTGGGGTGTATTGTTTGGTTATCTAATTTTCGGCGATGTCCCAGATTGGCGCCTCTTAACCGGAAGCAGCTTGATCATTGGTGCGGGCTTTTATCTGTTTCTGCATGAACGCAATAAAACGCCCCCGCTTGAAGCGGCCTGAATGCATCCTCCGCGCAAAAACTCAAACAGGTTTGGCAAGATCCACCACCTGAATTTGCACTTTTTCGCCCCCCCCATAACGATCAAGTGACAAACGGCCAGCCACATGCACGCTTTGATCGCGCTGATCCAGCAAAGCCTGACCGAGTGGCTTTCCAGCAGCTCGAAAGGCCATGCCTTTTATGGTTGTGCCATCACCTGCGCGTAAGACCATCCGAATATGGCCGCCTTGCAATTCACTCACCTGCACCAAGCGATGCGCTGGCAGCACAAAACACGGATCCGGATAGGCCGATCCATAAGGCCCTGCTTGTTCCAGCGCATGCAAAAGCGTGGGCGTTGCTCCGGCGGCTGTGACCGCCGCATCAATCCACACACCATGATCACGTTGCGCTTGCGCAACCTGTGCGGCCAATTCCGCTTCCAAATAGGCCTGAAAGGCTGGCACAGCATGCTGATGCAAGGTAACACCAGCGGCCATTGCATGCCCGCCACCACGCAGCAGCAAACCATCTTCGACCGCTTTGCGAACAGCGCGTCCGAGATCCACCCCGGTGATCGAACGTCCTGACCCTGTCGCCAATCCTTTGTCATCAAAGGCCAGTGCAAAAGCGGGGCGTCCGAACCGCTCTTTTAAACGCGACGCCACCAGACCCACAACGCCCGGATGCCAATCCTGTCCTGTGGCAACAATGATCGTGCCGTGTGTTTCATCAATCCCGACTTGTTTGAGCGCCTCGGCTTCACCCTGCTCAACCATGGCTGTTTCAATAACCTGTCGATCGCGATTCAGCGCATCAAGCTGTTGAGCAATGTGCTCCGCCTCCGTTGGATCCTGACTGAGCAGCAAGCGCGCGCCCAATCCTGCATCCCCAATTCGTCCACCCGCATTGATCCGCGGACCCAGGAGATAGCCCAGATGCCATGCCTCAACAGGTCCATTGAGTCGCGCGGCATCGATCAAGGCGCGCAAGCCAATTCGCTGCCGTTGCCGCATCACTTGCAAGCCTTGCCGCACAAAGGCGCGATTTAATCCGCGCAACGGCACCACATCGGCAATGGTCGCTAAGGCCACCAGATCAAGCAAAATTCTTAAATCGGGTTCGGGACGGCGAGGGGTCCAATGTCCGTGCTGGCGCAAAGCGCGATACACCGCCACAAGCGTTAAAAAAGCCACACCGGCTGCGCATAAATGTCCAAGATCAGATAAATCATCCAAGCGATTGGCATCCACCACCGCATAGGCTGGAGGTAAAATTTCAGGCGCCAAATGATGATCAATCACCAAAATATCCGTTCCCGCTCCGGCAATTTCAGTGATGACCTCATGGCTTGTGACCCCGCAATCAACCGTGATCAGCAGGTGCGCCCCTTGTTTGACGAGACCTTGCAACGCCTCTTTATTGGGGCCATAGCCCTCGCTCAAGCGATCAGGAATATGAAAGCAACAGGACAAACCGGCTGCCCGTAATCCTTCAACCAACACCGCAACAGAGCACGCTCCATCCACATCGTAATCACCAAAGACACCAACCCCTTCTCCCGTCTTGACCGCTTGTACTAAGCGCTCCACCACGCGATCCATATCGCGCAGGCATAAAGGATCGGGCATCAAATCACGTAAGCGGGGTTCAAGAAATGTCTGCGCCTCATGCGCCATGACACCCCGCGCCGCCAAAATCCGCGCTTGCGTATCGGGCAATCCCCATTCTTGCACCATGGCTAAGGCTTGGGCGCGCATGCGATCATCCAATCGATCCCGCCAGATCTGTCCCGTCAGCGAACGGGTAACACCCAAAAAAGACCGATCAGACGGCGCCTGCTGAAGCCCCATGGCCATATTGCCTGCTTAAATCGATTGTTGATGGTCTTGTCTAACAAAGACGATGATTCGTGTCGAAACACGGCCCCGCTCTTGCCCTGAAGATCAGCACGCGCACCGCACGCCTTTCATGGACACGCAAGGCACAGGGTCAGGCGTGGCACATCCTCGACATCAAAGACGAAGAAAACGCTGAATAAAAATTAGGCCTGTTGGCACAGACGGATTAATTCAGGGGCGATTTCATCAAGGAAGCTTTCAGCCTTGGGCCCCAATTCAAGGATACAGGTCCCTCTGTTCCATTTTTCTACGAGGATCCCCAGCTTGCGCATATCGGCGATTTTACGATAGGTCGAACTGCGACTGGTAAATTTCAAATCAACCAAATCTTGATTGGTGACCTGCTTTCCAGAACGCTGGGCTTCCATCACCGCAATCAGCACATCCCAGTGCAGACTATCAAGCCCACCCATATCATGGCGTTTTTCAAATTTTGCCAAAAGGCTGACAACGCTCATGGACAAATTTCTGGACATATTACAAATCCCACGCTTCGACTGATACTCTATCCTAAACAAGATCCGGTCCGTTTGTATACAAAAATCGGCCCTCCTCGTGTAAGAAAAAAATTATAATTAAATAATTTCAATTAGTTATAATAAGTTAGCTTAATTTTATTTCTATAAAAACTAAAAAATGAGTGGATGCGCGCCCCACGTGTAAGCGCTGAGAAGCATCACAACCGGATGATTCTAGCCCCGGACTCGAGCCTCAAATCCATGCCCGTTCATGGATCGGCTTGGAATTGGCTCTTGGGATCAGCTCTTGGAATTGGCTCTTGGGATCATCTCTTGGGATCAGCTTGCGCCGTCTGCTCCGCTTGGCCCATAGTGTCGCCTCTCAGGAAAGCCTCGCCCTATGACCCAAAACCCGACATTTCAAGCCCCAACAATCCGCGCCGCGACTTTACAGGATCTTCCCGCAATCACTGCAATTTACGCCCATGCTGTGCGCTTTGGGACTGCCTCCTTTGAAATTGAGCCCCCAAGCGACACCCAAATGCAGAGCCGTTTTACGGACATTGTTGGTCAAAATTTTCCTTATCTGGTCGCAGACCAATCCGGCACCATTCTTGGCTATGCCTATGCCAATGCCTATCGACCCCGCCCCGCTTATCGCTTCACGGTCGAAGATTCGATTTATATCCACCCCGACCATCAAGGACACGGCATCGGACGGGCGCTTTTGCAAGACTTGATCGCCCAAGCAACCGCGCGAGGGATGCGGCAAATGATCGGTGTCATTGGTGACAGCCAGTCCGAAGGATCCATTCGATTGCACCGCGCGCTCGGCTTTGAACAGATCGGTCTGGCGCGTTCGGTGGGATTCAAACACGGCCGATGGCTTGATCAAGTTCTTATGCAAAAAAGTCTTGGTGAAGGCGACCAGTCTGCACCTTAAACGGCTGCATCAAAACCGTTGCTTGAAAGCCACACTTCCCAATCAAAAGAACCAATGCGCTGTCCATTTGATTCAGATCAAGGAAGCATGCACCCAGCAAAGCCTATCTCATCCCATATTCTGATACGAATGAAATTGAGCATATGAGAAGGAGCATCCTAACATGTCATCTTTGGTCCGGGCCGTTGTCGGTTCCCTTTTACTCCTCGCAACCAGTTTAACCGCTCAGGCAGGTGAAACCGTTAAGAAAAAGAAGGTTAAAGCAGCCCCTGCAGCCGCTGCAAGCCCCGTCGCCAAAAGCCCTGCTCTGGAGCCCTTTAATCCTTTCATGATCCGCGTGCGTGCGGTTGCCATTGTGCCTGATGCATCGGCTAAGGTTTATGTGGGTGGCGCCTATCAAAATGGTGCCAATCTCGACATCACCAATTCCTATGTACCTGAAGTTGATGTCAGCTATTTCTTTAATAAGAATTTTGCTGTGGAAGCGATTTGCTGTGTTGCCCCGCACACTGTTAAAGCGGCAGGCACGCTTGCATCAGGGGCTGCAACCAATGGTAATTTGGGTGATACGCTGCTGTTTCCGCCAACCGTTCTGGCCCAATATCACGTCACAGATTTCGGTGCCTTCAAGCCTTATATTGGGGTTGGCGTCAACTATACCCATTACTTTAAAAATGGTGGATCTGGATCCAATTTCAGCCATCTGAACATTAAAGATTCATGGGGGATCGCTGGCCAGATCGGTTTTGATTACATGATCGATAAGCATTGGGGCTTCAATTTCGATGTGAAGAAAATCATGATGGAGCCGAATGCATCGGTTACTCTGTTGGCTCTGCCGACCACGCCGGTCACCGCCAAGGTTAAAATCAATCCATGGATCATCGGCACCGGTGTGACGTATAAATTCTGATCCCGTCAGACGGGTCATCGCGGATCTCCCGATGACAGAACCATCAAACCCCGCTTCTGAAGAAGCGGGGTTTTTTTAAAGATGTGGATGTTTTGCGTCCTCCGCCGGCTCTAAAAGCCTGACATCTCAACCTTAAAAAGCCAAAACACCCCCAAGATTGCCGATTTTTCCGATAAATTCCCCTCTATCCCCCTTGCACTGCCCCTGTTTCCTCGTGTATGGGAACCCTTCAGTTTTTAAGGACGGGGTGAATAAACTCTGCCCTCATCCATTCGGGCCTTCCATCGGCCGTTTTGAAAAGTGAGAAAGACCATGAAGATCCGTAACAGCCTCAAGTCGCTGCGCAACCGTCACCGCGACAACCAATTGGTCCGCCGCAAGGGCCGTGTTTACATCATCAACAAGACACAGCCTCGCTATAAGGCGCGCCAAGGTTAATTGGCTGATCATCTTGTAGCCTGAGTCCGTGTGGGAGCTTTATGTTTCCCCCAGCTTAGGTCTTTTCCGAGTTTCGCCCCGCTGTATCCCAGCGGGGTTTTTTATCGATCCTGCGCCCGTCTAAAGGCTGGCGCATGACGCCGCTGCCGCATCACGCCGCTGCAAAGGCTGCAATCGATAATTGGGCGCTGCACCGTCCTTGCTCAATCATGACCACCTCCTCCGCGACGCGCATGATCTCGCTTCTTTGATGGGAAATGGTGATCATCGGCACCCATCGGGACTGCCGCAGACGTTGGAGATAAAGCAAGATTTCCTGCTTGCGTGCTTCATCAAGTGCGGACAGAGGTTCATCAAGCAGCAATAACCGCGGCGCGCTCATTAAAGCACGACCAATGGCAACACGCTGGCGCTCACCTCCGGATAAAGTGCCCGGATAACGGGTCAACACTTTTGACAGATCCAATAATTCAACCACGTCTTCAAAGCGCGGCGTCGAACTGGGCTTGTTGAGCCATTGTTGCGGATAAAGGAGGTTTTGTTGAACCCGCATATGCGGAAACAACCGTCCATCCTGAAACACATAACCAATCCGCCGCATCTGGGGCGGAAGATTGATCCCCTGCTGCGCATCAAACAGCACAGTTCCCCCCACCACAATACGCCCATCC
>CAWUMW010000143.1:0-6123 GCA_963923415.1 uncultured Hyphomicrobiales bacterium
TTTAATGCAGGTAGTATTAATATTTCGACTTTATCTTATAGTTTTACTGGTGGCGCAAACGATGATACGTTTACGCTCGGTCAAGGTATTTATACAGTGAATACTGGTAGTGGTAATAATAGTATTACAGTGAATAACAATCTTGCGACATCAACTAGTACTTATAGTTTAACGGGTGGGGCAGGCAATGATAGTATTACCCTTGGTTACGGGGTCAATACGATTATAGCCAGTGCTGGCAATGATACGATTGTTGTTTCCAAACAAGGAACGAATACGCTTAATTTTTCTTCAGCGACGAATGGTATTATTGCTGATTTGGGTAGCAATACTTATAATGAGGGCGCTTATGGAAATCTTACTGTATCAGGGAGTAATTATTTTCAAAATGTCATCGGTTCAAATTATGATGATACCTTAAAAGCTGGTGCGACAACCACTGCTATGAATGGCAGTGGGGTTGTCGGCGGTGACACGTTTGATCTCAGCAACGCAAGTACGACATCGACGATTACAATCACCGGGGGCGTTGCCGGCTCCAATGTATTAACATTTGCAAATTCAACAGCCTCAACTGGAATTACGATTGATTTTAGTAACAGCGCGAATATCTTGGTTAGTGGTTCTGTTAAAGCAAATATTACAGCTGGAAATATTAAATCAGTAATCGGTACCAGTCATGATGACAGTATTACTTTAACAAATACCTCGATTACCTATGATGGGGTGTCTGGAAACGATACTGTTACTTTTGGAACAATAGCAAAGAACGCGGTTTCTTATACCGGCGCTTCCAAAATTTATAATTTGAATACACTTTCTACAACGCTCCAACATATTTCTACGCTGGACTTGAGCAAAAATAAAAATCCGACTAATGGTACTGTCAATAACGGTGATTTTGGATTTAATTACACGATTTCTGCATCTGAAATTGTCAATATGATGAAAACGCCGGGATCGAGCATTACTATTAAAACGTTTAGTCAAGATACGCACACTGTAACGGGAGTAGGATATACATATAGTGAAGTATCAACGGGCGGAAATAATTTTACAGGTACTATTACTGGTCCAAATAGTACCAGTTATTCAGTAATTTGGCAGAGTTCGACGACACATTAAATGAGCATATCTTTCAAATCGATTTTACAAGAGGATAGGGCGCAAGTTATTGCGTCCTATAAAGACCGCGCCCTTGAAATTTTAGGGGGCAGTCTGCTTCTGAATTTGTTTGGGGTTCTCACGCCTGTCTATTCCATGCTGGTTTATGACAAGGTTGTGGGCAACAACATTCCGGAAACGCTCGCAGGGCTCACGCTCGGTGCGATTTTGGTTGTCTGCATTAATTTCGTGTTACGGTTGTTGCGCAGCTATTACATGGAGCTCATTTTTAAACAAAGCGATGAGCGGATTGATAGCCAGATTGGCCGCATGATTTTAGTCATGCAAAATGGTGCCGTGCATGCATCCGGCCGGTTCATCAGCAAATATCATGATTTGCTGCAAACGCGGGATGTGTTTTCCGCGAGCTATTTGATGGCGCTGGTCGATATTCCGTTTTTGCTGATTTATTTATTGATCTTGAGTGTGATCGGCGGGGCCTTGATCTGGTGGGTTCTGTTTATGGTTGGGCTAGTGACGGCCTATAGTTTCGTCTTCAAAAAACCAGCCAATCAAGCGGGCATGAAAGCGCAAATGCTTGAAGCGCAGCGGTTGTCTTTATTATCTGAAATCATCAATCATTCGGATCTGATCAAGGTCAGTCAGTTGCGCGCTTATATGCTCGATCGATGGGATGCGCTCAGTCTGGCTGCAGCGGATGCACGCAGTAAGGGACGGTTTTATACAGCGGTCAGCTATGCTGGTTTGGGCGATGGTATGACTTTGCTCTGGATTGGCACGATTTGTTTTGGTGCTTTGCTCGCTGAGCAAAATGCCCTGACCATCGGGGGGTTGTCTGCTTGTTCTTTGCTCTCAAGTCGCATTGGTGCTGCGGTCAGCGCTTTTGTCATGTTGTTAGGGCGCTATGAATTGTTTCTGAAAGCAAGACAAGAATTTGTTGAAACAATGACCGGCGAAACCGAAGCCGAAACCTTTATGCCTCCGCGTCAATTGCAGGGTATGATTGGGGTTGATGGTCTTATGTTCCATTTTCCAACCCGCCAGGATCATGCCTTGAATGCGCTTTCGTTTAAAATCGCGCCGGGAGAAAAGGTCGGGATTTTGGGGCGCAACGGATCGGGTAAATCAACATTATTGCGGTGTCTGGCGGGCGTGCTGCGGCCACAACAAGGCCAAGTCACGGTTGATGGTGTCAATATACATTCCTTTGATCCGATGTGGCGGGCAGAGTGGCTGAGCTATAAGCCGCAAGAGGCTTTGCTGTTTGAAGGCACGTTGGAAGAAAATTTACGCGGCAATGATCGGGGGCAAGATGTCTCGGCTTTGCAGCAGGCGTTGCAAATCTCTGGCCTTGCGGATGAAATTGTGCGCGGCGAAATGACGCTCGATAAATTGATTTTGGCAGGCGGTCAAAATCTTTCGGGCGGGCAGAGGCAAGCGGTGGCCTTAGCCAGAGCCTTTATGACCAATCCGCAAATTCTGATTTTGGATGAGCCGACGGCGGGCCTTGATCGGCTCACCGAACAGCTGATTATTGATCGCTTGATGGCCAGCAGCGCCAACAAAACATTGATTGTCGCCACCCATAGTTTAGATTTGTTGCAGCGGATGGATCGCATCATTGTTATTGAAGGCGGGCGGATTTTGGCCGACGGTCCTACCGATCAAGTGATTGTAGGGTAAGCATGAAAATACTTTTTATTCATCAGAATTTTCCGGCGCAATATCGGCATATTGTACAGGCGCTGGTTCGTCAGGGTGGGCATGAAATCGTCGCCTTAGGCATGAATCAGGGCAGTTCTATTCCGGGTGTGACGATTATTCGGCATGGCGCCAATATTGAAAAAACCTCCACGCATCCTTTTTTAAGCCTCTATGAAGATAATATTCAACGGGGTCATTCGGCAGCCTTATCGGCTGAAATTCTCAAAGAGCGCGGCTTTATTCCAGATATCATTTGTGCCCATCCGGGATGGGGTGAAGCCTTATTCATGAAGGCGATTTTCCCGACGGCTAAATTATTTTGCTATCAAGAATTTTATTATCACTCGACCGGCAGTGATGTGGATTTTGATCCCGAATATCCGCCAACATCTAAAGATTACACATTGACCACGCCTTTGCGCAATTCAACGATTTTGCAGTCGCTGGCTCAAGCCGATTTCAATCTGTCGCCGACACAATGGCAAAAAGATCAGTTTCCCGATATTTTCAAAAAACGCATCAAGGTGTTGCATGATGGGATTGATACCACCATCGTCAAACCCGATCCCAATGCCTTTATTGAAATCAAAGGACGGGGCTTGCGGCTGAGCCATCGTGATGAAGTGATTACATTTGTTAATCGTAATCTGGAGCCTTATCGTGGGTTCCCAACTTTTATGCGGACCTTGCCGGCTTTGTTGCGGGCGCGCCCCAAGGCGCATGTGTTGATCGTCGGGGGCGATGACGTCAGCTATGGACGAAAACTGCCGGGCGATCAGACCTATCGTCAAAAATATATGGCGGAAGTTGGCGAGCATTTGGATATGAGCCGCGTGCATTTTGTCGGCCGCATTCCCTATCCGGTCTTTGTCAATATGCTGCAAATTTCTGCCGTGCATGTTTATCTGACCTATCCTTTTGTGCTGTCATGGTCCTTGCTGGAATCCATGAGTGCGGGATGCGCTATTGTCGGGTCTGCCACGCCTCCGGTGATGGAAGTCATGAAGCATGAGGAGAATGGCTTGCTGGTCGATTTCTTCTCGCCAGAGGCTTTGTTGGCGGCGATTGTGCGGGTGCTTGATCATCCTGACCGGATGGCCGATATGCGTAAGCGGGCCCGTCAATTTGTGGTTGATCATTATGATCTGACAACCCATTGCCTGCCTGCTCATTTGGAATTGATCAAAAATATTGTTGAGGCCAAAACACCAGAAGCGCTTGACGCGCTTTCCCTCTAACATTCTGTTTTCTTTTGTTGATTTACTATTTCTGGGGCGCGGGGACCATGCTTGATCAAGCCCTGATGCCGCCTTGGCCGCCCATTGGCTGATTGACGCGCCGCTTTAATCGGCGTAAGGCCCGCGGCGGGACATCCCTCCCCAACGAGGGGCGCCCATCTGTAAGGATGGAGAACACACAGATGACACAGACGAAACCTGGCCAAAAGCCGGCCAACCCGCATTTTTCTTCCGGCCCTTGTGCTAAACGCCCCGGCTGGACTTTATCGGCCCTTCAAGAGGCCTCGCTGGGCCGCTCGCATCGCGCCAAAATCGGTAAATCCAAACTCAAACAGGCCATTGATTTAACGCGCAGTGTTTTGCGCGTACCGGCTGACTATCGCATTGCCATTGTGCCCGCTTCCGATACGGGTGCGGTTGAAATGGCGCTCTGGTCTTTATTGGGGGCCCGTCCGGTGGATTTGCTGGCGTGGGAAAGCTTTGGGGAAGGTTGGGTGACCGATGTTGTCAAACAACTCAAACTCAAAGACGCGCGGACTCTCAAAGCAGGCTATGGAGAGATAGCCGATCTTGGAGCTGTGAATCCGGCGCATGACATTGTTTTTACCTGGAACGGGACGACCTCGGGTGTCCGTGTTCCCAATGCAGATTGGATTGCTGCGGATCGTCAGGGCTTGACGATTTGCGATGCCACCTCGGCAGCTTTTGCACAAAGACTGGATTGGCCGAAACTCGATGTCGTGACGTTTTCTTGGCAGAAAGTGTTGGGCGGGGAAGCCGCTCATGGCATGCTGATCCTTTCACCGCGCGCCGTTGAACGTCTTGAAACCTATAGCCCGTCTTGGCCCTTGCCAAAGATTTTCCGCATGACCAAAGGCGGCAAGCTGATTGAAGGCTTGTTTGAGGGTGAAACCATTAACACCCCCTCTATGCTCTGTGTGGAAGACTATATTGATGCGTTGTTATGGGCTGAGTCGGTGGGTGGACTGGACGGGTTGATTGCCCGCGCTGACGCCAATACAGCCTGTATTGAAACCATGGTTGCGGCCCATGCAGGGATTGCCTTTTTGGCGCAAGATCCAGCGATCCGTTCGAATACGTCTGTCTGCTTAGTGTTTAACGATCCGGCCGTTATGGCCTTGCCTGCGGATCAACAAGCTGCCTTTGCCAAATCAGTCGCAAGCCTTTTGGAAAAAGAAGGTGTAGCTTATGATATCGGCGCCTATCGGGATGCGCCGGCTGGATTGCGCATTTGGTGCGGGGCAACGGTTGAAACCAAAGATGTTGCTCTTCTGACGCACTGGATTGTTTGGGCGGTTGCTGAAGTTAAATCCGGCCTCACGCGCGCCTGATCATTCGATGGTTTGAGATGTCGCGTTCTTGCGGGCTGCAAGGCTTTTCATCGGTTCGTGACATCTTTTTTTCACTCACATTCCCTCTTGGTTCCGCAGCCTATCGTTGGCTGGCGGATTGTCTTTAAAGGATAGATTTATGGCTCCTCGTGTCCTCATTTCTGATGCTTTGTCTCCGGCTGCTTTGGCAATTTTTAAAGAGCGTGGCGTGGAAGTTGATTTCCAACCAGCGCTTGGCAAAGACAAAGACAAATTATTTGAAATCATCGGTCAATATGATGGCTTGGCAATTCGCTCAGCCACCAAAGTCACTGAAAAAATTCTATCCAATGCCAGCCACTTGAAAGTCATCGGTCGGGCAGGCATTGGCGTGGATAATGTTGATATCCCGGCTGCAACAGCACGCGGTGTTATCGTGATGAATACACCCTTTGGAAATTCGATCACCACGGCCGAACATGCGATCGCTATGATGTTTGCGATTGCCCGCGAAATTCCAGCGGCTGATGCGTCAACCCAAGCAGGCAAATGGGAAAAAAACCGCTTCATGGGTGTTGAAATCACCGGCAAATTATTAGGCATTATAGGATGCGGCAATATTGGGTCGATTGTGGCGGATCGGGCTTTGGGTCTGCGTATGCGGGTGATTGCTTTTGATCCCTTCTTAACGCCGGAACGGGCGCTGGATCTGGGTGTTGAAAAGG
>CAWUMW010000144.1:0-6050 GCA_963923415.1 uncultured Hyphomicrobiales bacterium
TGGGCTCGGAGATGTGTATAAGAGACAGACATCCTTGTTTGTGAAAGTGGGTTGCAACTTTGATCATCTGCAAACAGACCCTTGTCTTTTGCGCATGCACGATCCCCGGATTGTTTCTTGAAAGAAAGGGAAGAGGCATGCGCATCAGCTGCGGGTTCTGCCTGACGCGGTCAAGAGAAATACAGTAATCTCTATTCTGAACTATTATAAAAGGGGCTTCAAGTCGCGGCCTGCAGGGTCGGATCGGGCTTGGTGCGAGCCGGGCGGGTGACACGACGGGTGCCGAAGCGGGGGCAAAATAAACAAGAGGCTGTAACAAAGTAGGGGAGACAGATGGTGCCCAGGGACGGGATTGAACCGCCGACACTGCGATTTTCAGTCGCATGCTCTACCAACTGAGCTACCTGGGCAGGGGCGGGGCTGTTGGCCCGCGCCACTAGATGGGGGTTCTATAGAGGCTGCGCTGGACCCTGTCCAGACTTCTCCCGCGAAATTTTCCCCTTTTGGGGCAGATCCTGTTCAAATCCTGTCTTTTGCGGCCGCTTGGCAGGGATCGGGGTTAAATTTCGACGATTTTAGTCTGATGTGCCCGTTACATGTCAAAAACACCGGCAAAATCACCAGATGGATCTGTGGTTGTGCTTGGCGTTGCATTGCACAAGTGATAGAGACACATCCATGTTCAGGGGCGAATCTGGAGCCAGCCGCGCACCTTTTTGACTGGCGCTCGGATGTCTTCTGCACAACAGGCGGGGAGCCAAATCTGGCTCTGGTCTAGTCTGGCTCTGGTCTCGTCTCGTCTTGCTTTATCTGAGAGGCCCAGATCTTTTTAGGCCGCTTGCTTTCGATCTTACGCCTTGAGGGACTGTTTTTTTCTTCAGGGACTGCTTTTTTAAGGATGACCCATGACCGTGACTGCAAACACCCCCGTGACTGCAAACACCCCACAGTCTTCTTCTGCCGCCTCTCCTTACGCGGTGAGTAATTCGTTTTTTGCGGCCTCCCTTGCAGATCGTGATCCAGAAATTGCCAAAGCGGTTGCGCTTGAATTGGGTCGCCAGCGGCAGGACATTGAGTTGATTGCCTCCGAAAACATCGTCTCGCGGGCGGTGTTAGAGGCGCAGGGCTCGGTGATGACCAATAAATATGCCGAAGGCTATCCGGGGCGTCGCTATTATGGGGGCTGCCAATTTGTCGATCAGGCCGAAGATTTAGCCATTAAACGCGCCTGTGAATTATTTGGGTGTTCTTATGCCAATGTGCAGCCTAATTCTGGCTCGCAAGCCAATCAGGCAGTGTTTTTGGCGCTGTTGCAGCCCGGCGATACATTTATGGGCCTTGATCTTGCCGCGGGGGGGCATTTAACCCATGGCGCCGCGCCCAATATGTCGGGCAAATGGTTTCATGTCGTCAGCTATGGCGTGGATAAGGTGACGCATCGGGTTGATATGGCGCAGGTCGAGGCTTTGGCGTTAGAGCATAAGCCCAAATTGATCATTGCAGGCGGGTCGGGCTATGCTCGCCACTGGGATTTTGCAGGGTTTAGAGCCATTGCTGACAAGATCGGCGCCTATTTCATGGTGGATATTGCCCATTTTGCTGGCTTGGTGGCGGGTGGTGCGCATCCTTCGCCCTTTCCGCATGCCCATGTGGTAACCTCCACCACCCATAAGACATTGCGCGGCCCGCGCGGCGGCTTGATCCTCACCGATGATGAGGCGATTGCTAAAAAAATTAATTCAGCGGTGTTTCCGGGCTTGCAAGGGGGCCCCTTGATGCATGTGATTGCGGCCAAGGCGGTCGCATTTGGGGAAGCCTTGATGCCGGATTTCAAAGCCTATGCGCATGCGGTGGTTGATAATGCGCAAGCTATGGCGAAGGCGCTGCAAGTGCGCGGTTATGACTTGGTCACAGGCGGAACGGATAATCACTTGATGTTGGTTGATCTGCGCTCGAAAAAGCTCAATGGCAAATTGGCTGAAGCGGCTTTGTCGCGGGCGGATATTACCTGCAACAAAAACGGTGTGCCCTTTGATACGGAAAAGCCCACCATTACCTCTGGCATTCGCCTGGGCTCGCCTGCGGCCACGTCGCGGGGTTTTGGGGTGGCAGAATTTACAACCGTGGGAACATTAATTGCCGATGTGCTCGATGGTTTGGCGCAGCATGGTGAGGCAGGCAATGGTGCGGTCGAAGCCAAAGCGCGCGACGCCGTTCATGCGCTCACCCATCGTTTCCCGATCTATACGGGCCTGTGAGGAGAGCCGATCTTGCGCTGTCCTTATTGCGGCTCTCTCGAAAGTCAGGTCAAGGATTCACGCCCCAGTGATGACCATTCGGCCATCCGCCGGCGGCGCGTCTGCCCGGATTGCGGCGGTCGCTTTACCACCTTCGAGCGCGTGCAATTACGGGAATTGACCGTCGTGAAACGCTCCGGTCGGCGGATCCCGTTTGATCGTGATAAGCTGCAACGCTCGGTGGAAGTTGCTTTGCGCAAACGTCCGGTCGACATGGAGCGGATTGACCGCATGGTCAATGGCATCGTGCGTCAACTCGAAAGCATGGGGGAGGGCGAGGTTCCCTCCTCAACCATCGGCGCTTTGGTGATGGAGGGGCTGAAAAGCCTCGATGATGTGGCCTATGTCCGTTTTGCCTCGGTTTATAAAAATTTCCGCGAGGCGCGTGATTTTGAAGATTTGATTGGCGAATTGACAGGCGATGAGGCCGAGCCGGTTGCCGATGCAAAGCCACCGCGGACCTAAGTGCCGTGTCCAAATCCCCTATCAGGGTTTCTGAGGCTGATGATCAGGCCATGATGCAGACGGCGCTGGCGATGGCGCGGCGCTCATTCGGGCGGGCTTGGCCCAATCCGGCGGTGGGTGCGGTTGTCTGGCGTCCGACGGATCAAGGCCCGCGTGTCATTGCCCGGGCTATGACGGCTTTTGGCGGGCGTCCGCATGCAGAGACGGAAGCCTTGCGGCAAGCGGGTGCGGCAGCGCATGGTGCAGTGATGAGTGTTACTTTAGAGCCCTGCGCCCATCACGGCAAAACACCCCCTTGTGCGCATGCTCTCATTCACGCCGGCGTAAGCCGTGTGGTTTCGGCGCTGGAAGATCCCGACCCGCGGGTTGCAGGGCGTGGCCATGCGCTGTTGCGTGAGGCGGGCATTGAGGTGGTGGTGGGGGTCGAGCACAACGCCGCTTTTTTCTCACATATCGGCCATATCCGTCGGGTTACGGCGCATCGCCCTGCTTTGTTTTTAAAATTGGCGCGCACGCAGGATGGTTATGCGGCGCGCCGCCAAGGCGGACGGTTGCAAATCAGTGGCCCTTTGGCGACAGCGCGTGTGCATATTGAGCGCGCGGAAGCGGATGCGATCATGGTTGGCATCAGCACAGTTCTGGCCGATGACCCGCTGTTGACCTGTCGATTGCCAGGGCTTGAATCCCGTTCTCCGGTGCGGCTTGTGCTGGATAGCGAGGCGCGTTTGCCGCTGGACAGCCAGCTGGTCAAAACCGCGCACCACGTGCCGGTTTGGGTTTTGGTAGGAGAGCGGGCGGATCCTGAGCGTCTAAAGGCTTTATCGGCGGCAGGCGTTGAGGTGGTTGTTGTGCCGCAGGCCGATCATAGTTCCACGCGTCGGCTTGATCTGCGTCAGGCTTTGGCCCTGTTGGCCGAGCGCGGGTTAACACGCGTCATGAGTGAAGGGGGCCCGCAGGTTGCGGATGCACTGGCTGAGGCCGGGCTTGTTGATGATGTCATGTTGATTACCCATGATCAGCCGTTAGGGCAGCCGGGCCTGCCAGCGGTGGGGCCGCATCTGGCGGCTTTGCTAGCCGACGGGACACGGTTTGAAGCCATGCCGCCTACCCGTTATGGTGAGGATTGCATTGCGCATTTTGTAAGGATTGAAGAGCCATGTTTACGGGCATCATAACAGCGGTTGGAACCTTGGAGAGCCTGACAGCGCCCGAGGCAGATTTACGCCGCTTGCGGATCCTTGCGCCTTATGACGCAGAGGGGATTGCGCTCGGCGCGTCGATTGCCTGTGGTGGGCCGTGTTTAACCGTGGTGGATCGTGGGTCGCAACCGCAAGGCGGCTGTTGGTTCGAGGTTGATGCAGCGGCAGAAACGCTGGCCCGTACGAGTTTGGGACAGTGGCAAGTGGGCCAACGCATCAATTTAGAACGGGCTTTAGCCATTGGGGATGAATTGGGCGGGCATTTGGTGACGGGTCATGTTGATGGCGTTACAAAAATTCTCCGTCGCACCGCTATCACTGGCCAAAGCGGCCCTTGGGCCGCCTCGGTCCGGTTCGATATTGAGGCACCGTCCGCTTTAGCGCGTTTTATTGCTGAAAAAGGATCCATCACGCTCGATGGGACATCGCTCACGGTCAATAGCGTTACGGATAACAGTGTTACGGGCAACCAGTTTTCTGTTTTGTTGATCCCGCACACTTTGCAGGTCACCACTTGGGGGGAGCGACAGGAGGGCGATGTGCTCAATATCGAAATTGACCTGATGGCGCGCTATGCCGCGCGACTGGTTGAAGCCGCGGCTCATTAAGCGGGTACCTTAGCAGTTTACTGTTTTGGAGAAGGTGCTTGTGCTTGCCTTCACAGGCTTTTTCGGACTAGGGTCAGCCCGCATTCAATCGGTCGACTGGTTTTGACGCCGAACCGGATCAAATTAGGCTTGCAGGATCAAATCAGGCTTAATCGGGTCGGTTTAGCTCGTTTCTTGCCTGTTTCTGAGATTTAGAGCGCGGTTTTACCGACCATTGAATGGAATGGACCCTAGCCTGACCTTCGGGGCAGGCGGTTTTTTTCCAAAAAGGAAAAGAGCCAAAGACGCTAAGGATGATCTTTGATGGTAATGCCCAGTTCAGCCCAGCCCGAGATCCGTGTTTTGCCCGGTGCGCGCATTTTGATTGTTGAGGCACGGTTTTATACCGAATTAGCGGACGCCTTGCTGGAAGGCGCCAAAGCGGCAGCGGCAGCGGCACAAGTTGAGGTTGATGTGGTGACGGTTGACGGGGCTTTGGAAATTCCAACGGCTCTGGTCATCATGATGGCCGATGCGCAGCGTCGCGGACGCCCCTATGACGGGGCGGTGGCTTTGGGATGCGTGATCCGCGGCGAGACAGGTCACTATGACATTGTGGCAGGGGAAAGCGCGCGGGCCTTGATGGATATTTCGGTTCGGCATGGCTTGCCGCTTGGCAATGGCATTTTGACGGTTGAGACGCATGAGCAGGCGGTGGTGCGGGCTTCGAAAGATCAAATGGATAAAGGGGGCGGTGCGATGCGCGCGGCCTTGACGGTGCTGCATTTGCGCTTGATGGCTGAAAGTGCGGGGGTGCACTGATCATGAGCTCACGCTCGGAAAAACGCTCGGTCGCTCGCTTGTCAGCGGTGCAAGCCCTTTATGAAATGGAGATGACGCAAAAAGGCGTGCATGATGTGCTGGCTGAATTTCGGGCCTTTTGGATTGGCCGTGAAATTGATGATGATCTGGAAATGAAAGAGGCCGAGACCGGTTTTTTTGGGCAGATTGTCCAAGGTGTCATCAAAGACCAGCACATGATTGATCGCACAATCGATCAGGCATTGGCCAAAGGCTGGCCTTTGGTGCGAATTGAAGTGGTGATGCGCGCCATTTTGCGCGCGGGTGTGTTTGAATTGTTGTTGCGCAAAGATATCCCGCCGCGGGTTAGCATTTCCGAATATGTGGATGTAGCGCGCGCTTTTTACGCTGAGGATGAGCCGGGCATGATCAATGCGGTGCTTGATCATGTGGCGCGTGAAAATCGGCTTGATGAGCTGGATGCCAAACGCGCCTAAGGATCTAACTTGTTCTTGTCCAACTTGTTCTTGCAGCAGGTGAGAGGGGCGGGTAAGTGCAGTCCTATCATGAGGCAGGCCTATCATGAGGCAGTCCTGTGATGAGGCAGTCCTAAGGAGTGGCATGGGTGATGGCGAGAGCACGGGAGCAGCAAAGCCCGCTGTCTGAAGATGATTTGATTGCATTGTGGTTGGCGCCCTTGG
>CAWUMW010000145.1:0-6043 GCA_963923415.1 uncultured Hyphomicrobiales bacterium
TTCAATGGACATCTGATTGCTTCTCCTGGCTGCAAATATAGTGTAAAAGATCGGACGGGGTTTAAGGGCACATCCGGCGGATAATTTATGCCAAGCTTGGTTGAATGCACAGCCCTTTCATGTTGTCAGAGTGAAAACGGGATGACAAATCGCCTACAGCCATCAATCCAAGGAAATTCCATGTCCGTTCGTCCCACGCCTCGTCTGACTGTTCGCTTTGCCGTGCTTATTCTTGCTGCTGCGCTCACTTTTGCCCCCCTCAGCCTTGCCCCTGTTTGGGCCCAGACCAGCATGCGCGAAATGGCCGCCCATCGTGCTGTTTATGATCTCTCTTTGCTCAAATCCAGCAATGGCGGCCCTGAATCTGCTCGCGGACGCATTGTGATTGAATTTTCCGGTTCAGCCTGTGAGGGCTATGTGCAGACTATGCGACAGGTGGTTGAATTAACGGCGACAGAAGGGGAAGCCGCCCAACTCGATTATCGCTCAACCACCTTTGAGTCAGGTGACGGGACCCGGTTTCGGTTTTCGCGTGACAATAAAAAATCTGGAGAACAGCCTGATAAATCGGAAGGCGCGGTTGAAAAGCGCGGTCGGGGGCCTGTTTTGATGATCACAAAGCCCAAACGCAAACAGCTTGAATTGCCCGAAGGCACCCTATTTCCAACCGAACATATGAAGCGCTTACTTGAAACGGCACGCCAAGGCGAAACCCGTTTTGCTGCCCCTTTGTTTGATGGTGCAGATGAAGATAATCGGGTCTTTGATACGATCGTCACCATTGGTCCCCGCAAACAGGGAACAGATGGGCAAGCCTTCACTGCACCCCTTGCTGCGCTGCCTTATTGGTCGATGAGCATGAGCTTTTTTGAACGTGAAAAAGGCGATGGCATGCCCACGCAGACCATGCGGTTCCAAGTCTATGATAATGGAATCATCAGCGCGATTGTGATCGATTTCGGTGATTTTACTTTGGCTGGAAAATTACAAGCGCTCGAATTATTAAAACCACAACCTTGCAATCAAAAATAAGATTCAGCCTTCGCGCAAACCACGATCATGCGGGGAGGCGAGACTGTGGCGCACACGCACCAACTGTTCAGGAGCCATGCCTTCTTGACCACAAAAGCTCAACAATAGGCTTTCATCCTCAAACACATGATCAAAGATTGCGATCCAAAATCCCCGGTCGCGCATCAAGGCCCGAATATCGCTCGGATCAACCCCGGTCAAAGCCAAAAAGCGCCCCATACGCTCCTCATCGGCGGCCAAAAAGCCTAAAAGCGCAATAGCGAGGGCCTGCGCCTCATCAAGTCCGACTGATTTCGCCATTCAGACTGCCCCCATCTGCTTTTCACCAATCGACAGATCGAATTTATATGATTAAGGATGTGGCGATTCCAAGCATATCCTGTGCTGGAAAGTGAGCTGATGGATTGCCAATGGCCGGAACTGTGCTGATTGTCGAGGACAATGAATTGAACATGAAATTGTTCAATGATCTGCTCGAAGCCTATGGGTATGTGACCATTAAAACAATGAGTGGTCAGGATGCGATGGCTCTGGCGCGCCAACATAAACCCCATGTCATTTTAATGGATATCCAATTGCCAGATATTTCCGGTGAGGATCTGATCGAACAATTCAAGGCTGATAACGGCTTGAAAATGATTCCGATCATTGCGGTCACGGCCTTTGCCATGAAGGGCGATGAGGAGCGGATCAGGGCCAAGGGCTGCGAAGCCTATTTATCAAAGCCCATTTCAGTTGGTCGGTTTCTGGAAGTCGTCCAAAGCTTTAGCCAAGCCTAGCCGACCAATACTTACCTTGCCATACTTGCCCGCCCAATTTGCCTCCTGTGCCTGAGTGATTCACCCATAAAAAAAGCCGCCCGAAGGCGGCCATTTCACGTCAAATAAGGTTTAAAAGCTTATTTGATCTTGGTTTCTTTAAATTCAACATGCTTTTTGACCACCGGGTCATATTTACGCATGGACAATTTGTCTGTCATGGTGCGCGAGTTCTTTTTCGCAACATAGAAAAAACCGGTATCAGCTGTCGACAGCAGCTTGACCTTAATGGTGGTTGCCTTGGCCATAAGGGCATCCTCATCCTAGGGGGAGACAGGCTCCGAAAAACAAAAATTCGCCGCAAAATGCGGCGCTTGCGCCTTTCCTAACGTGCCGGTCAGAAAAGTCAACCTTAGTTTCGTATTTTTTGATCAGGACAACAGCGTCCGCTCAAACCGACCATAGAGATATTTGTATAAAGGCACGGGAAGTTTGTGAGTAAAACCAGCGGCGATCCGGTCCATGAGTTCCAAAAGCATGACTTCGGTCACATTAGGCAGATCAAGACGGGCCGCTTCATCAAGCGGCACCCACACCAATTCCACTAATTCCGCCTCAGGACCAACGATTCCCTCGACTTCATGGCAAATATCTTGGCGATCGACAGCAAAAAATCTCGTATCGAAGCGCTTCGGGCGACGGGGCGGGGTAATGGCACGGCCAATAAAATGGATGGGCTCCAAAGTGGGAAAAACACCATGCTCGATAAAACTCTGCCACGGGCCATCTGGCCCCTGTTCGGGCGCGCCATAAGACTTCGTACCGATCATGAGGCCGGTTTCTTCAAACGTTTCCCGAATGGCCGCCAAGGCTAAGCCGCGCGCCCGGGACAGAGTAGGGCGTTGAACAGCTTGCATCAAACGGGATTCGACAGGCTCAGACAGCGCCCCGGCAACAGGCATAAACCGATCCTGCGCCTCAATCCGCCCACCGGGAAACACAAATTTCCCCGGCATGAATTTATGCCCTTCATGCCGTTTGCCCATCAAAACCTGTGGTTTTTTGGCTGAACGGTCAATAATCATCATGGTTGCGGCATCGCGCGGGCGCTGATTGGCCCAGCGTTGCTCGCGCGCTACATTATTCATCAAATCAACATAAGGGTGAGGGGCTGTCACCGTCCCACTCATCGCGCTTGCCCTTGATGGGCATCCGTCTGCGGGTCGACAGGGCGCAAAGCCGGATGATCATCGCCATCTGGATAGCTTGAAAAACCGTGCATTTTCAATGCCCATTGCATGGCCACCACCATGCCTTTGACCGGCTGTAACAGGCCAAGGGTCAAAAGGATACACAGCACCGGCCAAATGATCATGTGCCATAAAACAGGCCAATCATAATGCATTTCGGCCGACATCATGGCCCCAACAACGATATGGCCGACAATAAACAAAACCAGATAAGCAGGCAGATCATCCGAGCGTTGCGGCGTAAAATCGGTCGCGCAATGGCTACAATGCGGAACAACTTTTAGATAAGAGCTAAATAACGCCCCTTGTTCACAGTGCGGGCAGCGACTTTTTGCGCCGCGCCACAATGACAAAACGAGATCACGGTTTTCAGGATCCTGTGAGGCTTGCTGCCACACGACTGGTTTATGCTCCATCATGCACCTCTAGGACGGGACAAACGTCGAGACTTTCCCCCTTTTGACAGATGCGCCTTGTTGCGTCCAGCGCCTCGGCGCATGGCTCGTTTGCGCCCCCCACTGCCTTTGAGGATCCGCCCCTCACTCAACATTTCAAACCGCAACGCGCCAGCAACCGGAGCCGCTTCAATCAAACGAACCTCAACCCGATCCCCCAACCGCCAGGCCTCACCCGTGCTTTGTCCAACAAGCGCCTGTAATCCTTCTTCATAGGCGTAATAATCCATGCCCAAACTCGGGGCCGGGACATAACCATCCGCACCCGTTTCATCGAGTTTGACAAACAGGCCCGACCGCGTCACCCCCGCCACGCGCCCGGCAAAAACAGAGCCTATTTGCGAGGCGAGATGAAAGGCAATCAAACGATCAATCGTGTCGCGTTCTGCAGCCATGGCGCGCCGTTCAGCCGCTGAAATATCCGTGGCTATCGCCGCTAGTGCAGAAATCGTTTGATCCTGCAACCCATCCTCTCCAAGCCGCAAGGCGCGAATAAGAGCGCGATGAACAATCAAATCCGCATAGCGGCGGATTGGCGAGGTGAAATGAGCATAGCGACTTAAATTCAAACCAAAATGGCCTTGATTGTCTGGGCTATACTGAGCTTGGGCTTGGGCGCGCAACACCACATCATTGATGAAAAGCTGGTGCTCGCCGCCTTCAACCAATGCCAAAATCCGATTGAAAAAAGCCGGACGTAAGGCCCCTTGCAAGGTCAATTTGATACCGATTGACGCCAGAACCTCAGACAAATTTTGCATTTTTTCCATCGATGGTTCTTCATGAACCCGATAGATCAGCGGTGTCCGTTTTGCCTCCAATGTTTCAGCCGCCGCGACATTGGCAAGGATCATAAATTCTTCGATGACTTTATGCGCATCAAGCCGCTCAGGCACCATGACCCGATCAACCCGACCATCCGCTGTCAAAATCAATTTCCGCTCAGGTAAATCAAGAGCCAGCGGTGCGCGCTGCGCGCGCGCCTGCATCGCGGCACGCCAAGCCTTCCACAATGGGTGTAAAACCTGATCAAGCAAGGGACGGGTGACATCATCGGCATGTCCATCAATCGCTGCCTGTGCTTGCTGATAGGATAGTTTGGCAGCGGAGCGCATTAAGACGCGATGGAAACTATGATGGCGCTTATGGCCCTGCGCATCCAAAACCAAACGCACAGCCAAAGCAGGGCGGTCTTGCAAGGGGCGCAAGGAGCATAAATCATTCGAGATCTGCTCAGGCAACATCGGCACAACCCGATCGGGGAAATAAACCGAATTGCCACGCAGCAAGGCCTCTTGATCAAGCGCTGATCCCGTTCGCACATAGGCAGCAACATCAGCAATCGCTACGCTGACAATAAAGCCCCCCGCATTATCCGGATCAGGATCCTCTTGAGCAAAGACAGCATCATCATGATCTTTGGCATCAAAGGGATCAATGGTCACCAAGGGCACAGCGCGCCAATCTTCGCGGGCAGGCTTGCAGTCCGTCAGCGTGGCCGGACGGGCCTGCTCGGCCTCATTCAACGCCGCTTTTGAAAATTCAGTTGGGATATGGTGCGCATGCAAGGCAATGAGGCTGACTGCCTTTTCAGAATTGGCCGCACCAATCCGCTCACTGATCCGTGCCTCCATCAGCCCTAGGGATGTTTTGCGTCCCAAACTGGCTAACACCAAATCCCCGTCTTTGGCATCGCCCTCAAATCCCGGTGGGACAATCGCCTCACGGCCCAACTCTTTTTTATCGACAGGCAGTAAGCGCCCCCCACCTGCGGGGCTGGCACGAAACAGGCCGAGCATCTGCGCTTTATCGCGACTTAAAATCTTGATCACACGGGCTTGAACCCGTTGGCCATCGCGCTGGTCCATCAAGCGCACCAACACACGGTCCCCAACCGCAGGCGCAGGGCCATGCGCTTTGCGCTTCGACGTGGTGCGGCCCCCAATCATCAGGCGGGGCGGCGGCCCGGCAACGGCCTCATCCCAATCATGAGGCTTAGCGAATAAATCACCGTCACGATCTTTGCCTGTAATCGTCGCCACCAAAGTGGAGGGCAGGGTGCCGGGTTGGCGCAGGCTTTTGCCTTGCCGCTCAATCGCACCGTCGTCTTCAAGCTCTTTCAGCAGCGCTTTTAAAGCGATCCGTGCAGCCCCCTTGATGTTGAATGCTTTGGCAATATCGCGCTTGCCGATTTTATGGGCCGGAGACCCCGCCCTCTTTGCTGAGGGTCTCGGACGATCATCCTCACGCTCGGAAGTCGATTTGCTTTTTTTGGGCTCTTTATGCCCGCCAGACAAAAAATGCTCGCCACGCAAAAAAGCAAGGATTTCTTCACGCGAAGGCAGTGTTTCAGCGCCTTCCATTGCATGCGGCTTTTTTGCCATGAAACGCGCCTCGCTTGCCACTCTCGCTTAATAGGATCTTGAGCTTGGTCTTATCCGATTCTGAACCCAAAGTCCCTTTAAGGTGCGGGCAGGGGTTACCCAGCTGACAGCATGTACACTTTCTGTCTCTTATACACATCTCCGAGCCCACGAGACCTCTCTAC
>CAWUMW010000146.1:0-6014 GCA_963923415.1 uncultured Hyphomicrobiales bacterium
CTAAGCCCATAATGCCGGTTGGGCAGAACAACATCAAAACCATCACGACAATCGCATACATGATCAGATAATAGCCTTGCACAATGTCGCGTAACCATTCCGACATCAGCACCACGGTTGCGGCGCCGATAAAGGGACCGAAAAATGTTCCGCCACCACCGACGATCACCATCAGCAATAAATTCAGTGATAAGGGCAGAGCAAAAGAATTGGGTTCGAAAAATTGCACCAACGGTGCATAAAGCGCTCCCGCAAATCCGCCCACCGATGAGCCAATCGCAAAGGCCATGAGCGTGTAAAGACGCGTATCCACACCAAGTGATAAAGCGCGCACGGGATTTTCACGCAACGCAACAAAAGCACGTCCCCAGGGCGAGCGGATCAACCACCAGATTGCCAAGCACATCAACGTCACAACACCGAGCACGAAAAAATAGAAATGAAAGGCTTTGCCTGTGTTCCATCCAAATAGGATCGGACGTGGCACATCGGTCAGACCATAAATGCCTTTGGTCAACCATTCTTCATTGCGCATCATCAAAAAAACGAGAGTGGAAAAAGCTAGCGTCACAAAGGCCAGATAATGATGCTGTACGCGAAGGGCCGGATAGCCCAACACCCAACCAATGGCAAAGCACAAGAGGCCTGATGCGAAAAAAGCAACAGGCCACGGGACGCCCGCCAAAGTAAGCAAGCCCGTTGTATAAGCGCCGATGCCGACAAATGCGCCTTGGGCCATCGACACTTGTCCGGCATAGCCAAGGGTCAGATTCAGACCGAGTGCTGCAACCGAAATGATGAGCCACATCGCAATCAGATATAATCCGAAATTGCGCAGATAAAAGGGCGCAATGATTAAGCCAGCGGCGAGGATCACGCCGAGCAGTATTTTAAAACGAGACGAGGTGAGAAATTCAATCATACCGTGCGCTCCTCTGCCCGTCCCATCAATCCGTGCGGACGCCATAAGATCACGGCAATTAATAAAATCAACGGAATGGCGCCGCGATATTGGGCGGATATATAAGCGGCGGCTAAATTTTCTGTAACACCAAGAATGAGGCCACCAACAATCGCACCACGCACTTGATTAAAGCCACCAACAATCGCGGCAATAAAAGCTGCCAATCCCAGCACATCACCATTGGTAAATTTAGCAAGATAGATCGGACTGATGAGCAATGAGGCTAAAGCAACCAAGGCAGCATTGATCAAAAATGTATAGAGGATCATGCGCTCAACAGGGATGCCGAGAATGCGTGCCACAGTTGGATTTTGTGCGGTGGCTTGCATCGCTCGACCAAGCCGTGTTCCGTTTAAAAGAAAATTGAGCGCTGCGACGGTGCAAGAGGCAATCAGCAAAATAAAAATATTTTGTGTGGAGATCACCGCACCTAAGATATGAATATCGCTGGAGGGGATCAGAGCTGCAAAAGGTTGGGCTTGTGACGAGTAGAAATCCTTGACCAGTTCTTTGAGAAAAATTGATAGAGCGATGGTCGAGATCACCATCGGCAACACACCATGTTTGATCATGGGATCAACAATCATGCGTTTAAATAAAAAGCCCAGCACCAGCAGCGATACGAGCACACCGATCAGCACAGCTGGCCAAAAATCAATCCCTAAAAACCGAACGGCCCATAAAACAAAAAAGGCCGGGATCATGACAAATTCGCCTTGGGCGAAATTGATGGTTTGTGAGGTTTGCCACAACAACATGAAGCCGACAGCAACCAAAGCATAGATCGCCCCTGTTGCTAAACCAGACACAAATAATTGGATGAATGCAGCCATTGTCCCGTCACCCCCCTCGGGTCGATCTGATCTTTGTGGTCTCGCGTGTTATGGTTTATCCGAGACCAGAGTTGAGCGCACAGTCTGATCTGGATCCGGCCTATTAAAAAGGTCGGATCCATAAGCGATTGTTAAAAAAATTATTTGTTCAGCTTCGGCAGAATTTCGACGATCTTCTGCTTGCCTTCGACGATTTCAGCCAAGAAGCTGGCCCGGTCGATATCGCCATTGGCATCCCATGAAGCTTCCATCAAAATGCCGGGTTCTTGTTCCGGTTTAATGGTCATGCCATGCAGGGTTGATGCAAAGAGTTTGGAGTCGAATTTGCCGGTTTTTTCGGTCACGGCCTTGATCATGTAAACCGCGGTATAGCCTTTGATACCGTTATGATCATTGACGTAATTGAAACGGGCTTTGAACTTTTTCGCGAATTCCTGAACAGCGGGAATGGGCGCATCAGCGGTCAGACCAATATGGCCTTTGACGCCATTGGCTGCATCACCGGCCAATTCGATCACTTTTTGACCGAGCAGGGTTGTTTCACCAATCAAAGGAGTCTTAATCCCTTGCTTGCGGGCTTCACGCAGGAAGCGCGCGCTTTCTTCTTCATTGGTGTAGACAAAGATCGCATCGGCATTGGCGCCTTTCACTTTGACCACATCGGCAGAGAAGTCAGCCTGACCGGATTCGGTGGAAATGTCGGCGACGACTTTAATGTCGCGCGCTGCCATTTCCTTAACGAAATTATCGCGACCGCCTTTGCCGAAATCATTGTTCACCCAAACCACGGCCACGGTTTTGGCTTTCAAGCCGTCGCGGAAATAATTGGCGAGTTTCGGGATCGAGGTCTGTTGGCCAAAGGCGGTGCGGAAAATATATTTGCTGCCTTTTTGTGTGATGGCTGCAGCTTCACCGCCCATGATTTCCGGCACTTCCGCTTGGGAGGTCAAAGCCATATCCACCAGCACGGAGCCTGAGAAGACCGGTCCCAAAACGACATAGGGATTTTTATCGAGCACTTTTTGCATCTGGGCGCGGGAGATCCCGGCATCGGATTGCGTATCGAGATGTTCTAACTCGATCTTGCGGCCCAAAATTCCGCCTTTAGCGTTGATTTCTTCAACGGCCAAAATGATCCCATCCCGCCAATTGGTGCCAGAAACCGCACCCGGACCAGACAGTTCAACCACATTGGGCAGATAGAGGGTTTGTTGGGCTTGAGCGCCGTTAAGGCCCCATCCAAAACCGCCGGCCAAAAGCGTTGCGGCAAGCAAAACAGATTTGCGGGTGAATGTTTTAGTGATCATGATTGTCGTCTCTCCCTTATATCAAGATCGCGTGGAAAAATGGCAGTTGATAGATGAGGGGCCGATTAGATCGTTGCTGAAAGGAATGATCCGTTTCCGATCCCCATTTTTGTTTTTGGACCATCCGAATCCATGCGCTCTGCATGAGGGGCGGCCAGTCGACGAAGGATAGGCTAGGCATTGGCAGATGTGAACCACTGAATCAGAAGCCCTCATGTCTGTATTGTTCACTATGCGAACTTTTGTCCTGCTAGCGAACACAATGTCTGAATTTATTCTTTTCGTCAATCTCCTATTTTTTTAAAAATACCCATGATTTCGATTTTCTTTGTAAAAGTTAGATGAGTCAATCTGCACCTCTCATCCGCTGATAACCGATGATGAGCGCCAAGGGCGTGCCTCTCTTTATAAGGCGACGGTTTGAGCCCCTTTTAAAATATGGGCTTGCAGGAGGTCTGCTGCGCGCGTTTCGTCTCGGGCTAAGGCAGCTTCCAAGATTTCTTTATGTTCACGGGCTGATTGGGAGCGTGGAAAGGGCCGTGTTTTCAACGATAACATGCGATAGCGTTGGCTTTGTTCATACATTGTCTGGCGAAACAGCAATAACCAGCGTGAGCCGCAATTGGCGATCAGCGCATTATGAAACTCATTATTATAGCGTTCCCAATCCTCGCCATAGCGGTCCGGATCGTCTTCGACCACCGCTTCAACCCGGGATAATTTGTGATAACAGCCAACAATTTGCGCTTCCCATTCCAAATCGGCATGGCGGATCGATTGGCGCAGGGCATGACATTCAAGTAATTGCCGCATTTCGGTGATGTCGCGCAAATCTTCAAGCGACACATCCGGCACCGTAAAACCGCGCTGTCCTTCGGCCATGACCAGCCCGTCTGAGGCCAGTCTGGACAGGGTTTCCCGCATTGTATTGATGCTAACCTCATAGGATTTACTGAGTTTTTCCAATTTGAGGCGGGTGCCCGGCTCCAACGATCCCATAATCACATCACGACGCAAGCGGCCATAAAGCTGCTCGGCCAAGGTCATGGAGCCTTCTGCTTTGGATAGATCGTCGCTCACCACTCAGTCTCCTTCACTTTTCGCCGATCAGAATAAATCGATTGACGGGTAGATTTCAAGCATTGCGGAGAAAATAAAAAAAAGATATGAGATTTATAAAAATATAGGAGATTGTAATGTTCGCATGGTCAATGGCCACAGTATGTCTGGGCGGAACCTTGGAGGCGAAATTGGCGGCTTTATCGAAAGCCGGATTTCGGGCGGTTGAATTATTTGAAAATGATTTGACCTTTTTCAATGGGCCTCCTTCGGCGGTGCGCCGCATGGCAGAGGATCTCGGCCTAACGCTTGTGGCTTTGCAGCCGATGCGGGATTTCGAGGGCATGCCGGAACCATCCCGCCAACGCAATTTCGACCGTGCAGAACGTAAATTTGATTTGATGCAGGAGCTTGGCGTTAATTTGCTGTGCCTATGCTCTAATGTTAGCCCTGAAGCCTTGGCGGATCCTGAACGCTCGGCCCATGATCTTGCGGAACTCGCAGACCGTGCGGGCAAACGGGGTTTGCGGATTGGCTATGAGGCATTGGCATGGGGCGCGCATATACGCGACTGGATGCAGGCATGGGATCTCGTCAAGCGGGCAGATCGCGCCAATCTCGGTCTGGTGCTGGATAGTTTTCATGCCTGTGTGCGGCATAATCCGATTGCGCCGATTGCCGATCTACCAGGTGATAAAATCGCTCTTGTGCAGGTGGCTGATGCGCCGGGTGTTTTGATGGATGCCTTGGCATTGAGCCGTCATCATCGCTGCTTTCCCGGTCAGGGCGATTTTCCGGTTGATGATTTTGTTAAAGCCTGTTTGGCAACCGGCTATCGTGGGCCGGTATCGTTAGAAATTTTCAATGATCAATTTAGAGGGGCGCTCCCCGGGCAGATTGCTCAAGATGGCATGCGGGCTTTGCAAGCCTGCGCAGAGCGCTTGCAACAACAAGGCCAAACCCCTGACATTGATCGTTTGCCGGGTGCGCATTTGCCGCAGCCGGGTACGGTTGGAAAAGTTGAATTTGTTGAATTTGCCACCAGCGGAACAGTTGGTGATCAACTTGAAACCATGTTGCGGGGTTTAGGTTTTCAGAAAGTTGCACAGCATCGCTCAAAAGAAGTGACATTGATGCGACAAAATGATGTGAACATTGTTATCAATCGTGAACGGGATGGTTTTGCGCATTCCTTCTATCTTGTGCATGGCACTTCAGTCTGTGCGATTGCCTTATCCACGCATCACGTAGAACGGACATTGGAGCGCGCTAATTCTTTGGGCGCCACCACATATTATGGTCGTATTGGCGCTGGGGAAGCGACGATTCCAGCGGTGCGGGGTGTTGAGGGCAGTCTGATTTATTTGGTGCCGGACGCTAAAAATGGCCCCTCCTTCTGGGAGCAGGATTTTGTCTTTGAAGGCAATCAGCATCCGCAAGGCGCGCTAACTGGCATTGATCATTTATCCAATACGGTAAGGCGCTCAGAATTTTTTACATGGCTGACATTCTATAAAACGATTTTGGGATTTGAGGATGTGCCGCAAGTCGAAGTGGCCGATCCCTATGGGGCCTTCTATAGCCGGTGCGTTCGCACCGCCAATCACAAAGTGCAAATTCCGCTGAATGTGTCCGATGGTGGAGCCACGGTCTTAGCGCGCTTCATGGATGCGGCGGCAGGCTCGGGCGTTCAGCAAATCGCGTTTGAAACACAAGATATCTTTAGCTATGTCGAAAAAGCACGCGCGCAAGGCGTGCCGTTCTTATCAATTCCCGATAATTATTATGCTGACCTTGCTGCACGCTTTGATCTTGACACCGATGTGTTAGAGCGCATGCGGACATTGGGGA
>CAWUMW010000147.1:0-6000 GCA_963923415.1 uncultured Hyphomicrobiales bacterium
TGCGCTTCATCGTCATGTCCTTTGGATTGGCGAAAAATGCCCGATCTCTGTGTCGTAAAAGCTTGAAAACCGTAAGGTTTCCTACGCTTTTTCTTCGTGATCTCGGGCATTTTTCAGAGCCAACCGTTGATGCAAAATGAATGAGGTCTGACCCTAGTCTTTCGGCAGTTGCGCCAAAAGCGCCTTAATCTCCGATGTCCGATCTTTCGGGGCCACAAAAACGCCGCTTTGTGTCGCAACCACCACCATATCGCTTAAACCCAAAGCCAGAACTGGAATGCCATCGGACAACACCAGACTATTCTGGCTGTCTTGCACATAGACCGGACCTAACAGCGCAAGACCGCTCGCCTGCTGCGGCAAAGCCTCATGCATAGCGGCCCATCCACCCACATCGGACCAATCAAAGGCAACGGGGACCACGGCCACCTGTTGGCTTTTTTCAAACAAGGCATAATCGATGGAAATCGGCTTGACTGCTGCAAAGGCCTCGGCGTTTAAAACATAGCCCTGCGGCGTTTGCTGCCCTTTATCAAAAGCTGTCTGCACGCCCTGCCAAAGCGCGGGCATATGCAGGGCAGCTTGGCGGGCAAAGACCCCCGCCTCAAATAAAAACATGCCGGAATTCCATAAATAATGTCCATTGCGCAGATAGGCTTCGGCGGTGGGTCGATCGGGTTTTTCAACAAAAGCGCGCACCGCATGGGCAGGCAGATCCGCAAGGGCTGCGCCCGCATGAATATAGCCATAATCGGTCACGGGAGCGCGCGGCTTCACCCCAAAGGTAACAAGATAACCAGCCCGCGCAGCAACCACCGCTTGCGCCACGGCCTCAGCAAAGGCCGCATGATCAGGGATCAAATGATCACAAGGCAACACCATCACCACACAGTGCGGGCCGTAAAGCGACAAACACTGCGCCACCCCCGCCGCAATGGCCGGTCCCGAATCACGCCGCAACGGCTCCAATAAGCACTGTAACGGATTTGCACCTGCATCATCGTGCCTACCCTCACCATGCGGCGGATAAAGCCCCTGCCATTCCTGATCAAGCTGATCGGCTTGGCTTTGATTGGCCAGCACATGGACACAATCGACCCCGGCCTCTGTGGCACGCAAAACGGTTTTCTGGAACAAGGACTGCCCGTCAAAGACGCGCAAAAACTGCTTCGGGGTCTGTTCGGTTGACAGCGGCCACAAGCGCGTGCCGCCGCCTCCTGACAGCAAAAGCGCAACAAGAGGCGGTGTTTCGGATCCAGAAACCATGATCAACAACCCTTCATCCGATCAAAACTGAGCCACCCTTAGGGCGTGTGGGCAGCCACATCAAGCCCGCATCGGAAAGCAAAGCCACAGACAGAAGGGTTTGCGCGCATGAACGCCCTGATTTTACGATTGGAGCAAATCTTTTCTTGGATTATAAGGCAAAAACTTTTTCCATCAGCCCTTCCAAGGATGAGCCTTTATGAAAATTGCCATGATCGGTTCCGGCTATGTCGGCCTTGTTTCGGGGGTCTGTTTTGCGGATTTCGGCCATAAAGTGACCTGCATTGATGTCGATGCCGAAAAAATCAGCCGTTTACAAGCGGGGCACATGCCGATTTATGAACCGGGCCTGCAAGATTTGGTGGCCAAAAATGTCAAAGAAAAAAGGCTCTCCTTCACAACATCGCTGAGCGACGGCATGCAGGGCGCCGATGCCGTCTTTATTGCGGTGGGCACGCCGTCGCGCCGCGGCGATGGCCATGCGGATCTGAGCTATGTCTATCAGGCCGCCGAAGCAATTGCCCAAAACCTGCACGACGGACTGGTCATTGTCACCAAATCCACGGTGCCGGTTGGCACCGGCGATCAGGTAGAAAAAATTATCCGCGATCTGCGCCCCGACGCCCGGTTTTCCGTGGTCTCGAATCCTGAATTCTTGCGCGAAGGTGCTGCCATTAATGATTTCAAACGGCCTGACCGGATTGTCATCGGCACGCTGGATGCAGAGGCCCGCGAGGTAATGAGCGAAATCTATCGCCCGCTCTATCTCAACCAATCGCCCATTTTATTTACCGACCGCCGCACATCCGAACTGATCAAATATGCCGCCAATGCATTTTTGGCGATGAAGATTACCTTCATCAATGAAATGGCTGATTTATGCGAGGCTGTGGGCGGCAATGTGCAAGATGTCGCCCGCGGCATCGGCCTTGATAACCGCATCGGGTCAAAATTTCTGCATGCGGGCCCGGGCTATGGCGGCTCCTGCTTTCCCAAAGACACGCAAGCGCTGGCCCGCACAGCCCAAGAAGCTGATGCCCCGGTTCGTCTTGTGGAGACAACCATCGCCGTTAATGAAAACCGCAAAAAAGCGATGGCGCAGCGGATCATCAAAGCCTGCGGTGGTTCTGTCACCGGCAAGCGCATCGCGCTGCTGGGGCTGACCTTTAAACCCAATACCGATGATATGCGTGATGCTCCCTCCCTGGCGATCATTCCCGCTTTACAACAAGCCGGTGCGCAAATTGCCGCCCATGACCCGATTGGCATGGACCAGGCGCAGAGCCTGTTCACGCAGGTTGATTTTTGTGAAGATGCGTATCACGCAGCCGATGCGGCCGATGCCGTGGTGATCGTGACAGAGTGGGATGCTTATCGCGCGCTTGATTTGCATCAGCTTAAAGAAGTGATGAAAACCCCTCTGCTGATTGATTTGCGCAATATTTATCGCCCGCAGGAAATGACCCGCCACGGCTTTACCTATCTCGGCATTGGCCGCAGCGCTTAAAGCCGATAATCAAACCCTGCCCTCAGCACTGTTGTGTTTGAGGATAAGGGCAAATGGGGATTGAGGGGGGTTGAAAACACTGGCCGCCCGAAATCATAGCGCACAGCATCCGCACGCAGGATGATTTTATCAGTGAGGCCATAAGAGACATTGACCCCACCCGTATAACCGCGCACCGATTTATCAGAAAAACCGGCGGTGTCATGATAAGATAAAGTGGTGAATGCTGGCCCGGCCTGCAAGGCCAACAAAAAATTGCCTGTCACATAACCCAATCGAGCTTTCAACGCCGTCATAAAATTTTGTTGATAAGTGCCAACCAAATAGCCTTTGGCATGCAGACCAGCTGCAGTCACATCGGCCTCCACGCCCATCAGAGCCGAATTCCATTGCAGATTGTAGCCCGCTTGCGCGCCGCCTAACAGGCTGGTGCTGGTGGCATGACCTGCAACCCCCAAGCCTTGACCCACATGACCACCTAGATAAAGACCATTGAAATTGGCTGTCTGCATCGATTGCGCAGCAGCTAAAGAGACCATCATGCCCAACAGACCTGTAACCAACAGACCTGTGGCCAACAGGCTGAGCCTGCGCAACGGCTGACAATAAAGGTGCGGGCGCTCGACCATTCAGGAGGGCTTTCTTAAAAAAAACCATATTAAAAAAACAAGATAGGGTTTCTTACACCAAAGCCGTTCAAACAGGGCCCATGACCATAAAATGCAGTTAACCAACAATTAAAAGACGCGATGACTTGTCTGATCCCCTCTTCCTAGCTTAGGGTTCATGATGCGTTTTCGTCTTATGGGGGAGGCAGACGGCAGGGCACGCCAACACGCAACGTCAAATGAGGCACAGTCCTCGCGCCTTTGATTATTTGCACGTCTTTCATTTTCAGTCTTTTCGTGTTTGCAACCCTTTCACTGCCTATCTGCCTTTCTTCGTTTACCTGCTCATTCTTTGCTGTGTCTTTCAAGGATTGTTCATGCCTCTTGGTCGTATCACTGCCATTGTAGTCACCTATGACAGCGCCGCTGTTCTTGATCGTTGCCTGAAAGCACTGCGCGATCAAAATGCAACCCTTGTGGTGGTTGATAATGCTTCGACCGATGACAGTGTCGCTATCGCACAATCAAACGGTGCCTTGGTGCTCTGCAATGAAAAAAATCAGGGCTTTGGTCGCGCGATGAATCTGGGATTAGCCAAAGCCAGCACGGATCTTGTCTTGTTTATTAACCCCGATGTGGTGATTGCAGATGGCGCTTTGCCAGCCTTTGAGGCCGCAGCCAAACGCTATCCCGATGCGGGATTGTTTGGTGCGCATTTGATTGAACCGGGCGGACGGTTATTTTTTCCCAAACAATCACTGCTCTCCCCATATCTGCATAATCCGATTGGCAAAGAGTGGAAACCCACCGGGGATTGCTGCGTCCCGCATTTATCAGGGGCTTGTTTGTTGATGCGTCGCCAACAAGCGCTGGATCTCGGCGGCTTTGATCCGAATGTGTTCTTGTTTTATGAGGATGATGATTTATGCCGTCGGGTGATTGAGGCTGGATGGTCGGTGGTTTTCGTCGATCATGCGCTTGCGCATCATGACCGCGGCCATTCCTCCTCCTCCAAACCGGGGCGCGCCTATAAAGCACGGTGGCATCTGGCATGGTCACGCCTTTATATGGCGCATAAATGGGGCCTCACAGCGCCAACACGCGCACAGAAATTCAAAAATACCTTGAAATATTTGTGGGCGCGCTTGACCGGCAATCAAGCCCGACGGGAGCGTTACGAAGGCACATTGGACGGAATCAACGCCTTTGAAGCGGGCCAAACGGCGTTAGAACAAGAAGGCTTGCCGCTGCCGATTGCATTGGCGCGCAATGACCGTATGCCCAGTTAACCCTGCTTTTTCGGTGCCGCCCTCTTTCTCATCTTCCCGCCCACCTTCCCCATTGAAAAACCCCACCAATATGAGATAACTAACCCCAAGCCTATTCAAGGCGAACAGCCCACAACAATCAAAAATCTGACGCGGTTGGATCTCACACCTTAAGACCAGAGCCCATCTGTGAAAGAACTAAGGAATATTGCGGAGGATATCCTATGCTGACACGTCGTCATTTCCTTGCCACTGGCCTTGCGGCTCCGGCTGTCTTGCACGGGCTTTCACGCGCCCACGCGGCCCCTCCCTTAAAGATCTCCCATCAATTCCCGGGTGGCACACTGGATCAAGGCGACTTCCGTGACCGTTTATGCCTTAAATTCGCGCAAGAGCTTGGCAAGCAAAGCAATGGGGCCTTGACCGCCCAAGTCTATCCCGGCTCCTCCTTGATGAAAACCAATGCGCAATTTTCTGCGATCCGCAAAGGGGCGCTGGATATGACGCTCTACCCCTTGTCCTATGCAGGGGGAGAGTTACAAGAAACCAATATCGGCTTAATGCCCGGACTGGTAACCTCCTATGAGCAAGGCGCGGCATGGAAGAAAGCTCCGATCGGACAAAAGCTTGCGCAATTTCTGGCTGAAAAAGGCGTGATCATTGTCTCATGGATTTGGCAATCCGGTGGATTGGCCAGTCGGGGTGCACCGATTTTAACCCCCGCCGATGCGAAGGGCCTCAAAATTCGCGGTGGATCGCGCGAGATGGATATTGTGTTTCAAGCCGCTGGAGCGGCCACACTGAATATCCCGTCCAATGAAAGCTATGCGGCGATGCAGACCGGGGCCTGCGATGCGGTTTGCACCTCCTCGACCTCATTGATTTCCTTCCATCTCGATGAATTGTCAAAAGGCTTAACCTCCGGCAAGGGAAGTTTTTATTGGTTCATGTTCGAGCCTTTGCTGATGTCAAAAACCATTTTTGATGCTTTGCCCAAAGACCAGCAAGATTTGGTCATGTCCATTGGCGCCTCTCTCGAAGCCTTTGGCATGGAAGGTGCCAAAAATGATGATGTTGAAGTCGAAAAAATCTTTACCAAAGCCGGTGCAAAAGTGAGTGCGCTCGACGCGCAAACATTGACGCAATGGCGCAATTTGTCGCGGGATACCGCATGGAAAGATTTTGCTAATCGGAGCACCAATTGCGCAGAATTTTTAAAATTGGCTGAGGCTGTGGCATGAGTCATGGCTTTGATCTGTCCTCTGACCCCTCGCCTCACGCTGTAAAAAAACGCTCGGACCAAAATCGCTCAGACCAAATTGGAAAAAGTCTGGCTGTTCTTGCCACGATC
>CAWUMW010000148.1:0-5869 GCA_963923415.1 uncultured Hyphomicrobiales bacterium
CTGCGTTTAAATTTAACCGGGCGTGATGAATGTGGAGAGGCTCGCTGATAATTTCAAACGCTGTCATACGCGGATTGAGGGAGGCATAGGGATCTTGAAACACGATCTGAATTTGTGCGCGCATCGCACGCCAATCTGCCACCGATAATTTGGTGATGTCATAGCCATCAAACAGGATTTGTCCTTGATCAACTTTTTCCAACCCAATCAGACAGCGTGCCAGAGTGGTTTTGCCTGAACCGGATTCCCCGACAACACCAAGACACTGATCCGCTGCCAGTGATAACGAGACTTGATCTAACGCTTTATGCGTCAGGCCTTTTTTTGAGCTGGAATAAATTTTTGTGACAGACCGCACCTCAAGCATCACGCCGGCTCCTCAATTCGGAAACAGGCGGTCGTATGAGTGCGTGTTTGATTTTGCCCCTGTGTCACCAAGCGCTCAGGCGGGATGGATTGATGACAGGCCGCTAAAACTGATGCGCAGCGTGGGGCAAAACGACAGCCCGGTTGCGGCACGAACAAATCCGGCACCTGTCCGTCCAAACCTTTGAGTGATCCTTTTGCGGTTTTGAGAGTTGGTACAGCGGCCAAAAGCGCTTGTGTGTAAGGATGTGCGGGAGCTTCAAACACATCCTGCATTCTCCCGCGCTCGATAATCCGCCCTGCATACATCACCGCAACATGCGTGCATAAGCGGGCGACCACACCAAGATTATGTGTAATCAGTAAAACCGCTGTTTTGTCTTGCTGCACAAGATCAAACAGCAAAGTTAAAATTTGCGCTTGCACTGAAACATCAAGTGCGGTGGTTGGCTCATCGGCGATCAAGAGATCAGGCTTGCCGATCAAAGCCATAGCAATCAACACCCGCTGACGCATGCCACCAGAAAATTGATGCGGATAATCATTTAAGCGCGATTGCGCAGACACAATCCCAACCCGGTCTAGCATGGCCGCAGCCTGTGCGCGCGCTTTGGCGCGAGCGCCTTGCTGCCATCGCGCCTCCCCCATCGCATGCAAAGCGACATCTTCCATCTGTTCACCAATTGTAAACAAAGGATTGAGATTGGTGGTTGGGTCTTGAAAAATCATCCCGATACGGCGTCCGCGCAGCTGTCGCATCTCTGCTTCGGAGAGGCGCAACACATCCTGTTCATCAAAATGAATATGGCCCTGTTGATAGCGCGCCGGCGGACTCGGCACCAAACGCGACACCGACAAGCCTGTGAGTGATTTGCCACAGCCTGTTTCCCCGACAAGGCCCCAAATCTCACCCCGCTCAATGGTCAAATCCACTCCATTGAGAATATGCGCCTCCCCCTCAAAAGAGGCCATCGAGAGATGCAAATTGTCAATTCTCAACAAGGCCATCTTAACGCCTCGCTTTCGGATCAAACACATCGCGCAAGCCATCGCCGAGCAGATTAAAGCCAAACACGGCTATAAAGATGGCCATGCCGGGGAAGATGGCGGTCCACCAATAATCGGGCAAATACCCACGTGCTGTTGAAAGCAACGATCCCCATTCCGGGGTCGGTGGTTTCACGCCTATGCCGATAAAACCTAAAGCCGCCACAGCAAGAATGGCAAAGCCCATATCCAACGACATTTTGACGATCACCGGCGAGACGACATTGGGTAAGACATGACGGAATAAAATACGCACATCTGAAGCCCCCAAAGCAAGCGCGGCCTGCACGAATAAATCTTCTTTTTTGGCGAGCACTTCGCCACGCACCAGCCGTGCAAAACCCGGCCACCATGACAATGAAATGGCAAAGACCATGTGATCAAGCCCCGCCCCCAAGGCAGCTGCAACCGCCATCGCCAAAATCAATGAGGGCAATGTCAGCATCAGGTCAGTCAGGCGCATCAAGACCTCATCCACCCATCCACCCAAATAGCCAGCCACTCCACCAACTAGCCCCCCAACAAAAGCAGCGATCATCACCACACCAAAACCAGACAGCAAGGATATGCGCGTGCCCGCGATGACCAAGCTAAAGATGTCCTGCCCTAATTCATTGGTGCCAAACCAATGACGTGCTGAAGGAGGTTGAAAGCGCGCTGCTGTCTCGATGCCGCCCGTGACATGATCAGGAAAAGGCACAAACATGACCCCAAAGACGGCAATCACCAGCAAGAGGGAAACAATCGTCAGCCCGGCAACCGACAAGCCGCTTTGCCGAAACCGATAAAGACCGCGCCCCATGCGCGTGATCTTGGCGTGATCGCTCATTGGTAACGCACCTTGGGATTGATGACGCCATATAAAAGATCAATCAGCAAATTGACCAAAACAAATATCAGCCCGATGGATAAGGTCACGCCCATCACCGGCATGAAATCCTGCGTCACAATGGCTTTGGTGGCGTAAAGACCAATGCCGGGCCAATCGAATACCGTCTCAACCAAAACCGATCCGCTCAACAGCCAACCGATATAAAGACCAATCACCGTGAGCGTTGCCGAAAAGGCATTGCGCAAAACATATTTGAACAAAATAAGCGGGTAAGACAAACCCAATGCACGTTCAGTGAGTACATAATCTTGTTGCAAAACTTCTAATGTGGAGGCACGCATCATGCGTGTAATGGTAGCCATCGGCGATAGGCTCATTGCCAAAGCAGGCATCAGCAAATGCTCACAACTCACCCCAAAAGCGTACCAGTCCCCTGCTAAAAGACTATCAAGCGTTAACAGACCCGTTACCATTGGCGGGGGGATATCAATGATCGGAAAACGTCCATTGAGTGGCAACCACGCCAGTGACATGGCAAACACCAATTGCAATACCAGCGCCAAGAAAAAACGCGGCATGGCAATCGCCGCAAGAGACACAATCCGGGTGAGATAATCGGGCCAGCGATTGGCTGTGACCGCCGATAAAAGCCCGGCTGGAATGCCTATGACCATAGCGAGCAAAATGGCCGCCAAGACCAATTCCAGTGTGGCAGGCAAATAGACTTTCAGATCATCCCAAACCGGCCTGCGTGTTAAGACCGATTGCCCCCAATCGCCCTGCAACAGACCCGTGACATAATCAAAATATTGCTGGGGCAGCGGACGATCAATGCCAAATTCATGCGCGAGCGAGGCTATTTCCTCAGCGCTCGCTTGCGGCCCTGCAGCCAGTTTGACCGGATCCCCCGGCAAGACATGTGATATCACAAAGACAAGCAAGGTGAGCCCGATAAAAACCGGCACCAACAACAGCAAACGTCGCAAGGCAAAGGCAAGCATCATCATGATGGGGCGCACACAGAGACTGCGCGCCCCCTCCTAAGCATTATTTCAAGGAGAGCGGGAAAAACTCAACCGCATTGCTTGCCACAGGGGTAAAGACAAATCCCTGCACATCAGACCGCAAAGCCAATTTACGTTTTTCCAAAACCCCGAAAATATCAGGCGCATCTTCCACAATCTGCTTTTGCATATCGAGATAAATGGCCTTGCGCTTCGTTTGATCGGTTTCGGCGCGCCCTGCCAAAATCAATGCATCCACTTTTGCACTTTTATAGACTGGATTTTGCCAATTGCCATTGCGTGAAGAATGATAGGCCGCAAAAGCAATATTGTCAGGATCCCCATAATTGGCGGTTTGATAGACAGGGAAGAAGTCAGCCATTTTTTCTGGCGAGGCGGTGGAGGCCACCATATCCGGCCAAACCATCGGCTTGATATCGAGTTCGATATTCAGTTTTTTCAAACTATCGAGCAAGACCAAAGCAAAGCGGCGTTGCTGCTCAAGCCCCGACACATGCACCATGGTCAGTTTGATGCCACCATTCGGAACCTTGGACTTGGCCAGATAGTCTTTGGCCTTATCAAGATCAGTGCGCGGCACTGACAAATTCGGATCGTGTCCAAAAATGCCGTTGGGGAGCGGACCAACCATCAACTGAGCATAGCCCGCGGAATCCAACATGGCTTGATAGTTGAACGCATAAGAAATGGCTTTGCGCAGATTGATATCGGCAAGTGGACCATATTCGGTATTAAATTTGATTGAAAAGGTACGAAATTCCGGTTCAATCACCGACACCACACCCGGCTTATCTTTCAGCGCATCCATATCTTCGCTGGTGAGATCAAGAGCCATGTGAGCTTCGCCGCGCTGCACCGCCAAACGTTGATTGGATGTTTCGCGGATAATGCGCCAAATAGCGCCGGTCAGATTGCCGCCGCCTGATTTCCAGGGCTGCGCTACTTTTTCCAATTCATAAAGATTGCCCGGCTCACTGCGCTTGAGAATAAATGCGCCTGATCCAGCAATATTGGCTTTCAACCATGTTTGACCATCATCGGCCCCTTTATTGTCTTCAACCAATTTGGGATTGACGACCCACAACCATGGCAAGACATGTGGAAATGCAACAAATGGTTTGACCAATTTCATCTTGACGGTTTTGGCATCGACCACGCTCACGCTGGTTTCATCAAGAATACCTGCGATCATCCAAGCATTGCCTTTTTTGAGTCGGATCAGCCGATCAAAAGAATATTTGACCGCTTCGGCAGTGACCGCAGAACCATCATTAAATTTAGCTTTGGGGTCAAGCGTAAAGACATATTCCATCCCATCTGGCGAGACGGTGTAAGTTAGCGCCAAGCTAGGCTTAACCTGCGGCGGATTGCCTTCCACACGCACCAGCGAATCATAAACATTGCGCAACAAGGCAGAGGCCGAATAGCCCGTTGCCACATGCGGATCAAAATTCGGGATATCTTGATTGCTGGCCACGACCAGAATTTTACGCGGTGCGTTTTGAGCCTGCACCTGTGTTGAAAGTCCCATACTGGCCAAAGCGCCTAAAACACACAGGCCGATCCCCAGAAAATAATGTTTTATCGGTTTCATCATGTCCCCTTTTGCCTTCACTCTTCGTTCAGTTCTTCAACGGTTTATTCGTTCGGAAATCTTCATATTTGCATCGCTTTGCATGCGGCGTGCTGGCATATCATCCAGCCGTTAATCCATAGTCACGCTGCGCAACCTCCTGCGAAATTAAACCATCATGCACATCTTGGCGCACCAAGTCCCGTGGACGTTCCAGAGGATTGCCGAAACCGGCGCCGCCCGCAATCACTATTTCAACGATTTCATCCGGTGTTTGCAAAGAAACGAGGTCGCCTGTGCCGCAATCATGCAATAAATGCCCCTGCGGATCGATCACCACACCGCGTGCTTCACCACCCGGCTGTCCACCATAAAGGCCGGGGGTTGGATTACCCACACCCTCTGGATAAACGGAGACCAAGGCCGTTTGCCCATCCGCATTGAGCTTACGAAACCGAACCCGTTGCCCCAAACCGCCCCGTTGTCGTCCCGCGCCGCCGGAATTTTCCAAATAGGTTTTTTCTAGTACCAACACAGGCACGCGAGTTTCAAACAGTTCAATCGACGTATTGGCCGCCGATGTCGGCCATAACAAGCCCGATTTGCCATCACGCTGCTGCGATGCCCCCTGCCCGCCGCCGATAAACAGCAAATCACTATAGGTCACACCATCTTGCGTTTGCCCATAAATATTCGCCGCCACAGGTAAGCCCGTAAAGGCCTGCACTTGAGCAGGCGCTGCATCGGCCAAAGCGCGGAAAATATTGGGCGCGATATACCATCCGGTTCGGGTTCGGATATTGACCGAGGCAGGACGGCGTGGATTGAGCACTGACCCATCCGGTGCCTTGACCGTAAAGGGGCGATAACACCCGGCATTGCCGCGCACCGAAGGGGTCAACATGCATTTGAGCGGATAGGTCGCATGCGCTGCCGTATAATTGAGGGTTGAATTCAATCCCCCTTGCGGTAATTGCGGAGGGGCTCCGTCAAAATCAATTTCGATTTCATCGCCCCGCACAGCGA
>CAWUMW010000149.1:0-5788 GCA_963923415.1 uncultured Hyphomicrobiales bacterium
CCCAAAACTTCTTGCCCAAAACTTCTTGCCCAAAACCTTTTGGGCAAAAGTCTTACGCCTCGATGATCTTGATCCCCGATGGAGTTGCCAAAATGGCCATCGAGGCAAGTCCGATAAACAAACCATGCTCAACCAATCCCGTGACCCCATCAAGGGCCTGCGCCAACGCGCAAGGATCAGCAATCTCTGCGCAGGACGCATCCAAAATCATATGTCCTGAATCAGTTTGATAGGTACGCCCATCAGCGTGTTTACGCAACACCAAATCCGTCCCACAACCATGCTCTGCCAACACCGCCTGCACCCGCGCTTGTGTGGCCAAGAGGCCAAATCCAATCACTTCGAGCGGCAATGCAAACCGCCCCAAGCGGCGAACGAATTTGGTTTCATCGGCAATAATCACCAAACGTCGAGACGCCAATGCAACCATTTTTTCGCGTAAATGCGCGCCGCCTCCGCCTTTGATTAAATTCAAAGCCGGATCCAATTCATCCGCACCATCAACCGTCATATCAAGAGTGGGGGTTTCATCGAGCGTTGAGAGTGAAATCCCTAAGCCGCGCGCTTGATGAAAGGTGGCCTCAGAGGTGGGCACGCCGATAATCCGCAAACCCTCTTGCGCAATCCGCGCGCCAAGCAAATCGACAAAGTGACGCGCTGTTGACCCTGTGCCTAAACCAACCCGCATCCCATCCTCAACCTGCATCACCGCATGGCGGGCGGCCTCACGCTTCAAAGCTTCGAGGTCCATGGCTTTATTTCCCTTATTCGCTTGATTATAAGCTGGTCCTAAGGAGATTGATTCTCCGCCCGCACCATGAACCAGATCACTCTGGAAAACCAGCTTTTTCATCCCCAACCCCGGCCTGATCATGACCACACCCTCCTCCGCGTCTCTGCCCTGCCTTGTCTTTGATCTTGATGGCACTTTAGCCGAAACAGCCCCCGACCTGATTGGCACGCTCAATCAGGTCTTAGAAGAAATCAAAGTGCCGCCAATTGGCTTTTTGCAGGCGCGCGAAATGATCGGCACCGGCGCGCGCGCCTTGATCAAGCTGGGTCTTGAAAGCCACCACATCACAGCCGATGACGCGCTGCTCGAAACACTGTTTCACCGTTTCCTTGCGCTTTACGAACAACGCCTGTGTGATGAAACCCATCTTTATCCCGAAACGGCTGTCGTTTTGCAGGCGTTGCAAAAGTCGGGCTACCGCATGGCAGTCTGCACCAATAAAATGGAAAAACATTCGGTGATGCTTTTGCAGCAACTCGGTATCGCGCCTTTTTTTAAAGCCATTTGTGGACGCGACAGTTTTGCATTCTACAAACCCGACCCCCGTCATCTGATCGAAACGATTCGACAAGCCGGAGGCGATCCGCGCCATGCGATCATGATTGGTGATTCCATCACCGATCTCGACACCGCCCGCAATGCCGGCCTGCCTTCAATCGGCGTTACCTTTGGCTATACAACCACTCCCATGGCTGAGCTGAAGCCCGACCGTTTGATCACCCATTATCGAGAATTGATCCAAGCGATTGAAAGTCTTTGAGAGACACGCCACAGAGAAGACATATCACGATTTAACGCTCACCGCCCCGTACTGAGCGACGTGATCATAGGCTCTGCTGCGCTGCAAAAGTATTGCGGCATGCCATAAAAGGCAGACCGCGCTCTTGTGCATATCAAAAATTATATGCACAATCAAAAGATAAGACGTCCGATCGCGTCATTTGATTTGACTTGGAATTTATGTTGTCTTCGTCTGAACTCACGTTGTCTTCCTGATAATTCACTGCGTCTTGCGTATCTCATCCTGTTCAGACCAGTCTGTGCGTTTTCAACAATGATCATAAACTAGGGGGAATGGAAATGGACGCTTCGTCTTCCGCGCCAAATAGCATCTTAGATAAACAGCATATCATCGCAAAACCGGGTTTTAACCGCTGGCTGGTTCCGCCCGCAGCGCTCGCCATTCATCTGTGCATCGGCATGGCCTATGGCTTTAGCGTGTTCTGGTTACCCCTTTCACAGGCCATCGGCATCACCAAAGCGGTCGCCTGTCCGGCGGACATGGATATTATGCGCGCTTTATTTGTTAGCGATTGCGATTGGAAAATCGCTGATCTGGGATGGATGTATACTTTGTTTTTCGTTCTGCTCGGCTCTTCTGCGGCCTTGTGGGGCGGTTGGCTGGAACAAGTGGGCCCGCGCAAAGCCGGCTTTGTCGCGACGTTGTGTTGGTGTGGCGGATTATTGATCTCGGCTGCGGGTGTGTATTGGCATCAATTATGGATGATGTGGGTCGGTTCTGGCGTCATCGGTGGTGTGGGGTTGGGGCTTGGCTATATTTCCCCGGTTTCGACACTGGTCAAATGGTTTCCGGATCGGCGCGGCATGGCAACCGGCATGGCGATTATGGGCTTTGGCGGCGGCGCGATGATCGGATCTCCTCTCGCTGATCTGTTGATGAATTACTTCAAATCAGCCACCTCGGTCGGCGTTTGGCAAACCTTTGTCGTGATGGCGCTAATTTATTTTGTCTCGATGATGATTGGCTCCTTTGGCTATCGGATTCCGCCTGTGGGCTGGGTGCCTGAAGGCTGGACTCCACCCGCTAAAACCAATGCCATGATTACCCATGGCAATGTGCATCTTGATCACGCACATAAAACACCGCAATTCTGGCTGATCTGGGCAGTGTTGTGCCTGAATGTCTCCGCGGGTATTGGCGTGATCGGCATGGCCTCACCGATGCTGCAAGAAATTTTTGCCGGATCGCTGATTGCCCAACCCAGCCTCAGTTTTGCAGATTTAAATCCCGATCAGAAAAAAGCGATTGCAACCATTGCCGCGGGCTTTGTGGGCCTGCTCTCGCTGTTTAATATTGTTGGTCGGTTTTTCTGGGCTTCGCTCTCCGATAAAATGGGGCGCAAAATGACCTATTTCACCTTTTTTGGTTTGGGCATTGCGCTTTATGCAGCGGCGCCTTGGGCCGGTCACACCGGATCGCTGGCGCTATTTGTGCTGATTTTCTGTATCATTTTATCAATGTATGGAGGTGGCTTTGCGACGGTTCCGGCCTATCTCGCGGATATGTTTGGAACCCAATTTGTCGGTGCGATTCACGGGCGGTTGTTGACGGCATGGTCAACCGCAGGGATCGTTGGGCCTGTCGTGGTCAATTATATCCGTGAAGCGCAAATTGCTGCGGGCGTACCGCGGGCCTTGGTCTATGATCGCACGATGCTGATCTTGGCGGGCATGTTGGTGTTAGGCTTGATCGCCAATATGATGATCCGCCCGGTGGCTGACAAATGGTTTTTATCCGATGACGAGATGGCCAAAATTCAAGCGCGCTATGCCAAAGCACATGCGCATGATCCCTCGGGCTCTTTTGGGATCGGACGCGGCGGGCTTGATGCCTCAACCGCTTTGGCTTGGACCCTGATCGGCCTCCCGATTGCATGGGGTGTTTGGATTACGTTTTCCAAAGCCCTGATTTTGTTTAAATAAGCCGCTGCACACAGAATGAAGATGATGGGGGCGAGAACGATTTTTCGCCCCCTCACTGTGCAACCGATTAAAAGCCAAGAAGCTGCAAACACAGGCTCAACATAATCGCAGCAATCACCGCATCAATGACCTGCCAGACACGCGGCCGATCAAAATATGGTTTCAGCAACAGCGCGCCATAACCAATTGTAAAGAACCAGAGAATAGACGCTGAGACTGCACCAAGCGAAAAAAAGAAACGATCATCTGCCGGACGCGCATTGGCAAGACTGCCGACCAGCACAACCGTATCCAGATAGACATGAGGGTTTAACAGGGTGAAACCCGCACAGCGCAACAAGGCGGTTTTTAAGCTTTCAACCGCCTGCGCTTCCCCCATTACAGGAACAGGTCTAAAGGCCCGCCACAGCGCACCACACCCAAACCACGTCAAATAGGCCGCGCCCGCATAGGTCATCAACGGCACCATCAAAGGCACATGCGCCATTAAAAGCCCCACACCCAACACGCCTGCAACAATCAAGACTGCATCTGCAAGGGCGCAAAACAAACAGATCCAGCCAATATGCCGCCCAACAAGCCCTTGCCGAATGACAAAGGCATTTTGAGCGCCAATGGCAACAATCAAACTGCCCCCGAGCAAAAACCCATCCATCAGCGCAAAGATCATAACCCCTCATCACGTTCAAAGATTAAAAATCTTTTTCAGATACTAACAATATCCAACATTTGTTAAAAACCCTCGACTCTCGATGAACCACCTCGCGTCTTTCTGACGGTATCATAAGCGCATGCTATATTTTGAAATAATTGTTGTAATGCGCATGTGGCATGCCTGTGCTAATTTTTTTCAACATCTGAGTTGTTGCGTTGAATGTGTATCGTTAAACCCTCACAACATCACGCAGTCAACACTGATGAATGATCCACAATTAAACGATTTACAACGAACCGAATTTCAACCAAACAGATCTGTGCTGCTCTGGGCCTGCGGTTTGGCGTTTTTCATGTTTGGCTTGACCTCCGCCATGATTGGACCAAGCCTTGTTGATCTTGCAACAGCCTTGGGCACAACGGTTGTCGCCATGGGCCTCTTTCGTTCTGCCCGTCAAATCGGCCAATTGATCGGATTTATCACATTTGGAAAAAGCGCCGATCAAATGAATTTAAGATCGCTCGCGCTTTGGGGTGGGTGCACTATGTCAATGGGCTTATTGTGCACGCCCTTTTTTAACTACCATATCGCTTTGATTGCCGTCGTCCTCTGGGGGGTGGGGCACAGCATGTATAATCTTGCCCCCAATATTATCATTGGCCGCGAATTTCAGGCGCAATCGTCGAGCACCATGACAATGTTACATGGCGTCTATGGCTTAGGCGCGATCTGTGGGCCCTTCTTGGTTGAAATTTTACGTCCATTCCCTATCCAAAACCTCTATTTTATCTGCGCGTTCATGACACTCATGGCCGCTTTACTCTATTGGTTTGGGACACGTGCATGTTTAGCAAATTCACCCCCCTCCATCACCCATGCTGAACAGCATGCGATCACATTTAACCCGCGCATACTCGCGCCTTATATCATGGGTGTCCTCTTATTCAGCGGCGCAAATTTTACCGCATCGGATTGGCTGCATTACTATACAGAAACAATTATTGGGAAAAGCAGCATCACCGCCTCGATTGTTACCTCGTCCTTTTGGTTGGCAATGACCATGGGGCGGTTTCTGATGGGATGGGCGGTCGCCCGCAGCGATGAAAAACGCATTATACGATTTGCCGCCCTTCATGCTGTGATCGGCGCAGGCATGCTGTGCGGCTCATCTTTTTCAATCGTTTTTATAGTGCTTGGGGTAATTTTACTTGGGCTTGGACTGGCGCCTGTCTATCCCATTTTAATGGCTTCAGCCGCCAATCGATTTGCCGAAAACAGAGGTCAAATTAAAGGCATTCTAGCGGCCTCAATCGCAATCGGAGCGATTGTCTTGCCCGTGCTGCAAGGCTGGTTGTCATCCACACACCAACAAGGTCTTGTTGTTGTTTTGATCGCAGCGCTCTTGATGGCACGCGCTCTTTGGTCGATCCCTTTGCAGAGCAAACAGCTTTCATAAGAGGATTTTTAAAATAGAAAAATTACCACCGCCATGCCGGTGATCTTAAAAGTTTTCAATCTGGTGGAATTGAACAAATGGTGGGCGCGACAGGGATTGAACCTGTGACCCCTCCCGTGTGAAGGGCATGCCAATATACGCACTAACATACCTGTCTCTT
>CAWUMW010000150.1:0-5762 GCA_963923415.1 uncultured Hyphomicrobiales bacterium
TGGTTTGATGCGCTTGGGCGAGGCAGAGCAGGTGGTCGGCCTTTTTCGCGATCACTACAATATCCCGCTGGTGCATGTGGATGCGTCCGCGCAATTTCTGGGTGAGCTGGCCGGCGTGACTGACCCCGAACACAAGCGCAAGATCATCGGTAAATTATTTATCGATGTGTTTGAGCAAGAAGCTAAGACAATCGGGGGTGCTGATTTTCTGGCGCAAGGCACGCTCTATCCCGATGTGATTGAAAGTGTGTCTTTTACAGGCGGTCCTTCGGTGACCATTAAATCGCATCATAATGTCGGCGGGTTACCTGCGCGCATGAATATGAAACTCGTTGAGCCTTTGCGCGAATTATTCAAAGACGAAGTGCGTGATTTAGGGCGCGAATTGGGATTGCCGGATGTATTTGTCGGGCGGCATCCATTTCCGGGTCCGGGGCTGGCGATCCGGATTCCTGGCGAAGTCACTCAAGACAAGGCTGATATTTTGCGCAAGGCTGATGCGATCTATCTTGATGAGATCCGCAAGGCGGGTCTTTATGATGATATTTGGCAGGCCTTTGCGGTGTTGTTACCGGTCCGCACGGTGGGTGTGATGGGCGACGGACGGACTTATGATAGCGTTTGCGCCTTGCGAGCCGTGACATCGGTGGATGGGATGACAGCCGATTTCTTTCCTTTTGATATGAACTTCCTTGGCCGCGCGGCGACGCGCATTATCAATGAAGTCAAAGGCATCAATCGTGTTGTGTATGACGTGACCTCAAAACCCCCGGGAACAATTGAGTGGGAGTAGAAATATTAGTCTAAGTCATTTATTTTATTGAATATTTTAGTTACACAAAAGTTTTATTGTATCATTGCATCATAGGGGAGCTGACAGTTTTGGTCATAAAGCGCGATGTGTATTAACTTTGCCCCTACAACGAAGGCTGATTGGCTGGCAAACCATTTTGGTGTTGCGGGGCCGGAGACCTATCCACTTGAAACTTATCCCGGCTTTGTAGCCCCTTTGCTTGTTAAAAGTCATCAGACAGGTCGCCTTGCCTGTGGACTCGCACGGTTTGGTTTGATCCCACCTTGGGCTCAAGATGATAAAATCAGTCGCCATACCTATAATGCACGCAGTGAAACGGCAGCAGACAAGCCGAGTTTTCGACAGGCTTGGCAGAAGCGTCAATTCGGTTTGATTCCGATTGATCATTTTTATGAACCGCACTATCAAACAGGACGTTCAGTGCGATGGAAAATCCAACGCGCTGATGGTGCGCCCACAGCTTTAGCGTGTTTATGGGAACGCTGGACCGAGCCGCAATCCGCGGCTGTTGTTGTTAGTTTTGCGCTTCTCACGGTTAATGCCGATGACCATTCTGTGATGAAGCAATTTCATCGCGCGCAAGACGAAAAGCGTTCACCGCTGGTAGTTGATGAAAACCACTATCATGTCTGGTTAGAGGCAGATCAGCAGCAGGCACGCCAGATGCTCGATGCCCATTTGATGCCTGTGCTGCAAGCCATGCCAGCGCCACTGGCAGAGCGCACGCGTTAAGATGCAACGCTTTTTGATGCTGTTTTAAAGGCAAAAATATAAAAAATGATCGTATTTTTGTTTTGTCGATCTTGAAAAACAGATTTTTGTTCATGATATGTAAACCTTAATCTCACACAGATAGCTTCAATCTTTTTTGCGAGGCAATCATTTTTGAGAGGGATGTCATGGCTGAATTAGAAACAAAACCGTTTAAATTGCGACCGTCAGAAATCAATTTAATCGTGGATGCGTTGAAAAATTATGAGACAGTTGCGCAACAGTCGCGCTCAGATCATAAAGACATCGACCAATTGGTTGAAAAATTGACACAGGTTGAATTAAGACCTGTATTCGATATGTCGCATTCACATATCATCTAAATTTCATGGCCGCCTGTTAAGGCGGCCATTTTTTTGTAAGTGCAAATGCGCTCTGATAAGGCCCGCTTTATTTACGTTACTTCAAGACGATGCCCTTAAAAAATTTGCAAAGTGCGTAAAAGCGGAACGTATGGGTTGCGATGATGAAAAAAACAAAACGGTGAGCAGAGATGGCAATTTTTGAACAACGGACCTATACAATTCAAACAGGCATGGTTGATGAATATCTGCGATTTTATCATCAAGAAGGCATGGACATTCATGTCAAATTTTTAGGTCCGCCGGTTGCGTGGTTTACGACAGAAGTCGGTGCTTTGAGTGAAATTGTCATGATGTGGCGCTATGACTCGCATGCGGATCGGGAGGCCAAACGGGCCGCGCTTTATAGCGATGCGGATTGGCTTAATTTTATTCCAAAAACGCGCTCCTATATTGTTAAAATGGAAAATAAAATTTTACGCCCTGCCTTTTTCTCGCCTTTGCAATAAAGAAAAAGAGAAAGAGTCTTCAAATTTGGAGGGCAGGGCGCGTCTGATCTCCGCTTCAAGCGTCTTAGCGAGTTTTCTCATAAAGACTGGCGACGACCAGACAGCAATTGCCGGGACGAACACGTCCGGGTTGTCGGCGCCCATATAAAATACCATCGGCTTGATAGGTTAAGGTTTCAGGGGCGCGGTTCAAATCCCACAGGCAATGGACAAGACCCGCAGGTTGACCAGCCGACACCTTTTCTCCGTTTTGGTGGAAGGGTTCAAACACGCCCTCCATTGAGGCAAAGACATAGGCTTTGCCGCCGGGCAATTCTAAAATGGTGGACGTGTCGGGCGGCGTTGCCATGCTTGAAGGCAAAACACCAAAATGGGCCAGCACATTTCGCACGCCACGCCGGCAGATATGCAACGCATCCAGTGAGACCGTGCCGCCGCCGCCCATTTCCGTTCCAACCGTTACCAATCCTGCACGCACGGCAGCAGCGGTTGCGGTGCGTGGATCGCCCATATTGGCAATCACCACAGTCATCGGCGCGCCGAAAGCGCGCACAGCGGCAATATTTTTTTCAAGCAGTGCGGGATCTTTACTCGGTTCGATAATCGCACTGGGAATAATATCGAGTGATGATCCCCCCGAATGAAGATCAAGAAAAGCATCGCCATGCGGAAAAATATAATCATGCACATAAGCAGAAATTTGCTGGGTGATGGTGCCGAGCGGATCACCGGGAAAGGTGCGGTTAAAATTCAAGCCATCAACAGGGGAGGTGCGATGTCCTGCCATGGCAGCATGCACATTATTGGCAGGCATTAAGATCAAACGGCCTTGAACCATAGCAGGGTCAAGGGTCCGCATTAATTCTGAAATGACAATCGGGCCTTCATATTCGTCACCATGATTGCCACCTTCCAAAATAACTGTTGGGCCGGATCCGTTTTTAATGACGCCGATTGGCACTTGCGTCACGCCCCACGCATCCTCATGTGGGGAATGGGGGATGCGGATATAGCCTGTTTGTGCGCCTGATCGCTCTAAATCAACGGTCATGAATCCGGTGGAAGGGCGTGGTGTGGAAAGATGGGCCATGGGCGTCTCCCGCGCAAAAGGTCAGAGGTGTGAAGGGATTGAAAGAGGCTGAATGGTTTTTTAAAAAACCACTCAGCCTGATGCATGTTAGAGCGTGGGCAGGGGGTCCATCGGCATATCAAGATATTTTTGATGTAGACGATCCAGCTCACCATTCATCGTATTAAAGAAAATGAATCCATCGAGCCAACGCACAAGATTGTGCTGGTCCATTTGCACGCCCATATGAGCGGGCGAGCGCCGGATAACAAATTTACGATCAAATTCCTTGGTGGGATTTTGCTTTGCAAGAGCTTGCGCGACAATGGAATTGGTCGCCAGTAAATCGGCTTGTCCCGAGACATAGGCGGCTGCGGCTGTCGCATCATCTTCGGTACGCATGATATTGGCTTTTGGATTTGATGCGGTAATCGCTAATTCTTGTGTTGTGCCTTTGGCCGCAGCGATTTTCATTGAGCCGACGGTTGAGGGTGCATCCACTTTAGCTGATTTGGGCCCATAGACAGCCAAGAATGTATTGGCATAAGGAGCGGTAAATTGGATTTGCTTGGCGCGTTCAGGTGTTAACCCCATCACAGAGATAATGATGTCAACCTTATCGGTGAGTAAGAACGGTATTCTGTTTGCACCGGTGATTTGTTGCATTTCTAATTTTACGCCCAACCCTTTGGCAACCATCTCGGCTAATTCAATATCAAATCCGATTGGATTGCGATTGGCATCTTGTGAACCAAAGGGCGGGGCATCAAGCGGCACGCCAATTCGGACCACGCCTTTGGATAAAATATCTTGCAATTTATCGGCATGCGCTTGCGTAAGGCCAATTGCCAGCATGAGGCAGGCACATAAGCTTGTCAGTATTTTTCTCATTGGTCTCTCCCTTAAGTTTTTCAGGTTGGATTATTCAAACACGTGCTGGGTTTCTCTTAATGCAGGACAGCATCAAGAAAACTTTTTAATTCGGGTGTTTGTGGATGTTCTAAGAGATCAGCAACAGGGCCTTGCTCCCATATTTTTCCTTCATGCATAAAGACCACGCGTGTTGCAAAATGTCGAGCAAAGCCCATTTCATGCGTCACGAGGACCATGGTCATTCCTTCTTTGGCAACAGTTTCAAGCACGCGCAAAACTTCGCCTGTTAGCTCAGGATCAAGGGCTGAGGTGACTTCATCAAACAGCATCAGATGCGGGCGCATAGCCAGGGACCGGGCAATGGCAACACGTTGTTGTTGTCCGCCTGATAATTGCTGCGGCATCGCATCAATTTTTTCAGCCAAGCCAACCCGCTCCAAGACTTGCACCGCGCCTTGTCTGGCTTGTGCGGGATCTTGTTTGAGCACTAAACGGGGCGCTAAGGTGATATTGTCGCTCACGCTGAGATGCGGAAATAAATTGTAACTTTGGAACACGATCCCGACATTTTGTCGCAATTTTCGTAAATCTGTTTGTGGGTCATGAACAGAGACGCCATCAATCAAAATGTCGCCAGATTGGATTTTTTCAAGTCCATTGAGGCAGCGCAGTAGCGTTGATTTTCCAGATCCTGAGCGACCGATGATTGCAATCACTTCGCCGGTCTCAATCGTCAGGTTGACATGATTGAGCACACAGAGTGATCCAAAATTCTTAACAACATTTCGTAACTCAACGCGCGACATGGAAGCGCTCCTCTAATTGCCGGCTCCAAGATGTCAACGGAAAACAAATCAGAAAATAAATGCAGGCCACGGTTACATAAACCGCAAAGGGTTTGTAGGTTGAGGCGGAGGTTAATTGGCCTTCGCGTGTTAATTCAACAAATCCAATCGTGGCCGCTAAGGATGTATTCTTGATCAGTTGCACCAAAAATCCAATGGTGGGTGGGGTTGCGATGCGGATGGCTTGCGGAATGATGATGTGCCGCATTTGTTGGGCATAGGTTAAGCCCAAAGAGGCGCCAGCTTCCCATTGAGTTGGGGCAACCGCCATTAATGCACCGCGCCAGATCTCACCTAAAAAAGCCCCCCCGTAAATTGAATAGGCAAAAGCGGCTGCTGTCCATGCATTCACAGAGAGGCCAGCAATCGACAGGCCAAAATAAAATACAAACAGCCACACCAGAAGGGGGGTGCCTTGAACAATCTGAATATAGGCTGCGGCAAAAAAGCGTAAAAGACGCGAAGGCGCAATGCGTGCAACCGCTAAAGCCAAGCCGACTACAGCGCCTCCCGCAAAGGCCAAGGCCGTGAGGGCCAAGGTCCAGCGTGCAGCAAAAATTAAATAGATGATGTCGCCTG
>CAWUMW010000151.1:0-5761 GCA_963923415.1 uncultured Hyphomicrobiales bacterium
ATCTTTATGGCCAAAATCTTGGCGACCTAAATCTTGGTTCTTGAGTGTTGCTTTGGTGATGCTTGAGGACGAAGCCCCTGTTAATCCGACAGACGCATTCTCAACTTCCAAAGCGGTGATTTTGTCGCCGCGTTTGAGGATTTTTTCCATCGAAATGCCGATTTGCACGACATCCTCTTGCGACTGTTTGAAATGCGTGTCCAATTTACCGACCCGATCCCGCAAGCGACCAACATCATCCAACAGGCGTTGCACCTCAACTTGGATCACATGCGCCTGTTCGCGCATTTTGGAATCGCGCACGATCGCTTGCATGACCTGGATCGCCATCATCAACAGCGAGGGCGAGACGATCAACACCCGCTCTTTATGCGCGCGCTGCACCAATTCCTCAAAATATTCCTGAAGATCGGCATAAAGCGATTCAGCTGGCACGAATAAAACAGCCAGATCTTGGGTTTCCCCGGTGAGCAGATATTTTTCGCGGATATCTTTGATATGCCGCGCCACGTCCTGTTGAATGCGCCCGGTCGCTGCTTTCTTTTCCTCGTCCGTCTGCGCCGTACGAAAAGCGGTAAAAGCCTCAAGCGGAAATTTAGCATCAATCACCAAAGGACGCGGATCACCCGGCAAGCGGATCACGCAATCAGGACGTGTCTTATTGGAAAGTTGGAATTGAAACTCATAGGCTGAGGGCGGCAGATTATCCCTTACAATCGCCTCCATCCGTCCCTGCCCAAATGCCCCCCGGCTTTGCTTATTGGCAAGAATATCTTTCAGCGTCAGCATTTCCGTGGTCAGATGGCCCATTCGTTTCTGAGCCTCATCAATCACCGCCAAGCGTTCATTCATCCGGTTTAAATTATCATGGGTGGTGGTGAGTTGCTGCGTCATGCCCTCGCCAATGCGCGCTTGCAATCCATCAAGCCGCTCATTGAGAACCCGCGTCAAATGCCCATGTTTGCTGTCGACCGTCTCACCCATTTGCGTCAGCCGACCATTCAATTCGGCCTGCAAGCGCATCAGGCTTGAGAGCTTCTCATCAAGCTCGCGTTGACGCGCCTCAGCCAAAGCCTGCGCCACCTCATCTTGCAAAACTGTGCCGACACCCGGACGCCGCCACCAGAGCGTCATCACGGCCCCCACAGCCACCAAAACCAATAAAGCCGGTGTGACAACGATTCCGGCAAAATTGAACAAGGAATGATCCATGGGATTTGTTGCGCCTCCGGCCTAATGAATGGGACGCACCCTAACAGATCGCAAAGAAAAGTCGAGAACAAAAATAGAACAATTTGACCGAATGCCTTTGGTTGATTATGTGCAGCCTATGAGCATCAGACCGATCATCACCCTTCCCGACCCGCAGCTGCGCCTTGTATCAAAAAAGGTGACAGATTTTGACGCCGCTTTACAAACGCTCGTGCGCGATATGTTTGACACCATGTATGACGCGCCGGGCATTGGTTTGGCGGCCATTCAGATTGCGGTTCCCTTGCGGGTGATCACGCTTGACGTCTCTCCGAAAGAGGATGAACCAGCCCCGATGGTGTTCATCAATCCAGAGATCATTGCCCAGTCAGATGCCATGAATTGCCATCAAGAAGGCTGCCTCTCGATCCCTGATTATTTTGAAGAGGTCGAGCGTCCGGCAACTGTCACGGTCCGTTATCAAACAGCAGATGGCACATCCCATGAGCTGTTATGCGAAGGCTTGCTGGCTACCTGTCTTCAACATGAAATCGATCATTTGAACGGCACGCTGTTTATTGATCATCTCTCGCGCCTCAAGCGCGAGCGCATCACCAAAAAATTGATCAAGGCCGCGCGGCGCGAGCAGGAGGATTAAAGGATGCCGGCGCGCGCAGCATGGACAAAGGCGGACCAGCCATGAGTCTGAATATTGTTTTTATGGGCACGCCCGATTTTGCGGCTCTGAGCCTGCGCAAAATTGCCGAAGCCGGCCATACGCTCAAGGCTGTTTATACCCGCGCCCCCGCGCCATCGGGACGTGGCATGAAAAACACGCTCTCCCCGGTTCACCGCTTGGCTGTCGAGCTTCACCTGCCCGTCGAAACGCCCCCGCATTTCAAACAGGCCGATACGCTCGCCACATTGATGCAGTTTCAACCCGATGTCATCGTGGTGGTGGCCTATGGCCTCTTATTACCCAAAGCGGTTTTGACATGCCCGCCTTTGGGATGTCTGAATGTGCATGCCTCTTTGCTTCCACGTTGGCGGGGCGCGGCACCGATCCAGCGCGCGATCATGGCTGGCGATCACGAAAGCGGGGTCGGTATCATGCAAATGGAAGAAGGGCTTGATACCGGACCTGTGGCTCTAGAGACGCGCTGCCCCATCACCCCTGATATGACCGCTGGCCAATTGCATGATGAATTGGCACAAAGCGGCGCGGCACTGCTTGTCACAGCCCTTGAACGATTGGAACAAGGCCGTCTGACCTTTACCCCCCAATCTGGCGCGCCTGTGCTTTATGCCAAAAAGATTACCAATGAGGACTGTCAGATTGATTGGTCTTTGCCTGCCCAATGCGTGCATGATCATATCCGTGGCCTGTCACCTTTTCCCGGTGCTTTCACGCAGTTTGATTTTGGCAAAGGCAAAGAGCGTGTCAAAATTCTCAACGCCCGCATGATCAAGGCGACGGGCCCGGCGGGGCACACGCTTGATGACCAGCTGACCATTGGCTGCGGATCAGACGCCGTGCAAATCCTGCGCTTGCAACGCGCTGGCAGCAAAGCCCTTTCCGGTGCCGATTTCCTGCGGGGGCATGACATTCAAGCAGGAGCACAGTTTTTCTGATGCCGCGTTATAAGCTGACGCTCGAATATGACGGCACCACCTATGCAGGATGGCAACATCAGGCCCATCATCGATCTGTGCAACAAGCCATTGAGGAAGCCATTTTTGCTTTTTCGGGTGAGCGTATTCGCATCCGCGCTGCCGGACGCACCGATGCAGGCGTGCATGCCAGCCATCAAGTGGTTGATTTTGACCTTGAGCGCTCTTGGAAAACCGACACGGTGCGCGATGCCATCAATGCCCATTTGAAACCCGAACCCATTGCGATTTTAACGGCTCAACTGGTTGCTCCTGATTTTTCAGCCCGGATGGATGCCGTTAAGCGCCACTACCGCTATCGCATCCTCAATCGACGCCCACCCCCTGCTCTTGAGCGTCATCGGGTCTGGCATATTGTTTGGCCACTTGATGCCGATCGCATGCATCAAGAAGCACAAAGCCTGCTAGGCAAACATGATTTTACAACCTTTCGTGCGGCCGAATGTCAGGCCAGCGGACCGATCCGCACATTGGATCGGCTAGATGTTTCAAGACAGGGTGACGAGATTCATATTTATGCCTCTGCACGCTCCTTTTTGCATCATCAAGTGCGCTCCATGACCGGCTCACTGATGATGGCGGGTTCTGGCCGTTGGGAGGCAGGCGCTCTTAAAGCAGCGCTTGACGCAAAAGACCGGGCGCGCTGTGGGCCGATGGCTCCGGCGGCGGGCTTGAGTTTAATCGGGGTCGATTATTTGGAAAAATAATCGACAAGCACAGCATGATAAATCTCAGTTAATTTTTCGAGATCACCCACTGCAACCCGCTCATTGATTTGATGCATGGTTTGTCCTACCAAGCCAAATTCCAGTACCGGACAATAATTTTTAATAAAGCGCGCATCCGACGTGCCGCCTGTTGTCGACAAAACAACAGATCGACCCGTGATATGTTCTACGCGTTTGGCAACCGTCTCAACAAAAGAGCCCGGCTTTGTCAAAAAGGCTTCGGCATTGGTTGGATCAAATGTCAAATGATAGCGAATGCGATGACCCGCAGCCTGTTCGACACGTTGCGTGAGAGCGGCAGCCAAATCTGTTGAGGTCCAATGATCATTAAAGCGGATATTGAACACAGCTTTCGCCGTTTGCGGAATCACATTGCTGGCCTGATTGCCAACATCCACTGATGTAAATTCAAGATTGGACGGATCAAAATGCGCTGAGCCCGCATCCAGCGGTTCATCCTTCAAAGCTCGCATTAAACACATCAAATCGCTAATCGGATTGATGGCTAAATCGGGATAGGCCACATGCCCTTGTTTCCCAATGACCTCAAGACGTCCGGTCAAAGAGCCACGCCGACCGATCTTGATCATATCGCCCAGCTGGTTCGGATTGGTCGGCTCTCCCAAAATGCAATGGTCCCAACGCTCGCCCCGCTCAAAGGCCCAGTCGAGCAATTTGACCGATCCGTTCACCGCCGGACCTTCTTCATCCCCGGTGATGAGAAATGCAATCGATCCGTTAAACTGATATTGGGCTTGATCAAGAAACCGCAAGCTTGCCGCAACCGAAGCCGCAACGCCGCCTTTCATATCCGTTGCACCGCGTCCGTATAAAACCCCCTGATCAATCACCCCCTCAAAAGGAGGATGCGTCCACAAAGCCAGATCGCCCGTGGGCACAACATCGGTATGGCCGGCAAACAACAAGCACGGGGCCTCAGTTCCAATCCGCGCATAAAGATTGTCAATATCGGGTGTGCCCTCTGCTTGAAAGGTCACGCGATGCGTCACAAAACCCGCCGCATCCAAAACCTCTTGCAGACAGTGCAAGGCACCGCCCTCTGCCGGTGTGACAGAGGGGCAGCGGATTAAAGCTTGGGTTAAAGCAACCGCATCGCGCGCATCAAAAGACATGGATCAATTCCGGTGCTGTTAATCGCGCAACAATTCATTGATCGCGGTTTTGGATCGGGTTTGCGCATCCACTTTTTTCACGATCACCGCGCAATAGGTCGATGGGCCCCAATTTTCACCCGGCAACGGCTTGCCCGGTAAATTGCCCGACACCACCACCGAATAAGGCGGCACTTTTCCGATATGGATTTCACCCGTTGCGCGATCAACAATCTTGGTTGAAGCGCCGAGATAAACCCCCATCGCCAAGACCGAGCCTTCACCCACAACAACCCCTTCCACCACTTCGGAGCGCGCCCCGATAAAGCAATTGTCTTCGATAATGGTTGGGCCTGCCTGTAACGGCTCCAGCACGCCGCCAATACCAACCCCGCCCGACAAATGCACATTCTTGCCAATCTGCGCGCATGAGCCAACAGTTGCCCATGTATCGACCATGGTGCCGCTATCCACATAAGCGCCGATATTGACATAAGAAGGCATCAACACAACGCCTGAGGCAATAAAGGCACCCCGCCGAACGGCACAATTGGGAACAGCCCGAAAACCTGCCTGACGAAAATGGGTTTCATCCCAGCCATCAAATTTAGAATCCACCTTGTCCCACCACACAGAGTCGCCAGGACCATGTTTGATGATTTTATTGTCATTCAGGCGAAACGATAACAAAACGGCTTTTTTCAACCATTGATGCACATGCCATGCGCCATCAGCTTGTTTTTCAGCGACCCGCGCACTGCCTTTATCCAACATCTCCAGCGCAAATTGAACAGCCTCGCGCACCTCCCCTTTTGTATCGGGACCTATTTCAGCACGTTGGTCCCACGCATGATCAATCATAGAAGCAAGGGCAGAATGCGACATCGTAAACTCTCTCTTGTTGATGGTCTCGTTTTATAGTTGAAGGGCTCATTATATGAATAAGGATAGGCGGCAAGCCTAGGGTCAGAGCTCATTAATTTTGTAAATTAATGAGCTCTGACCCTAGCAAAAGTTTGTTGTCGAAACCAGTTCCCTTCAACGCAAGTTTCGATCTAT
>CAWUMW010000152.1:0-5747 GCA_963923415.1 uncultured Hyphomicrobiales bacterium
CAAGTGACTTAACGAACAAGTGGCTTAGTCTTGTTGTTCGCGGGCCACTTCGCGCCAGCCGATATCGCGGCGATAAAATCCACCCGGCCAATCAATCACGGCCAGCGCTTCATAGGCTTTGCGTTGTGCTTCCGTCACAGTGGGTGCAAGCGCGGTGACGGCCAACACGCGTCCGCCATTGGCCAACAGATGTCCGTGTTCATTCTGTTTTGTTCCCGCATGAAACACCATCACGTCAGGTCGTGCGGCGGCGTCTGCAACATGCTGAATACGGGTTCCTTTTTCTGGCGTTCCCGGATAGCCATTGGCAGCGTAAATCACAGTCAAGGCGGTTTGCTGGCTCCATTCGAGCTTAACGTCATGCAAGCGTCCGGTGGCACCTGCGTGCAACACATCGAGCAGATCGGTTTTCAGCCGCGGCAGCATGACCTCGCATTCTGGATCGCCAAACCGCACATTATATTCGATCAATTTTGGACCGCTGGTCGTCAACATCAAGCCGGCGAATAAAATGCCTTTAAATGGGGTGCCACGGGCTTTCATGGCGGCGATCGAGGGTTGGATAATCTCTTCCATCACGCGGCGTTCAAGTGCGGGGGTTAACACACTGGCCGGGGAATAGGCGCCCATGCCGCCGGTATTAGGGCCGGTATCGCCATCTCCAACGGCTTTATGGTCTTGAGCGGATGTGAAAGCGAGCGCGGTTTCTCCATCGCTGAGCACGAAGTAAGAGACTTCTTCGCCAAACAAACATTCTTCGATGACAATCTGTGTTCCGGCTGCGCCTAAGCCGCCTGCGGCCATCATCTCAATCGCTTGTTCGGCTTCTTCAACCGTCTGCGCAACCACCACGCCTTTGCCTGCAGCCAAGCCATCCGCTTTGACAACAATGGGGGCACCTTGGCGGCGCACATAAGCGCACGCGTCTTGCGGATTGGTAAAGCGGGCATAAGCGGCGGTCGGCACTGAGGCTTCATCGCAGAGCGCTTTGGTAAACGCTTTTGAGCCTTCAAGCTGTGCGGCAATGCGCGAAGGACCGAAGACCGTCAGCCCTGCCCCTTCGAGCGCATCGGCAAGGCCTGCCACCAATGGCGCTTCTGGGCCGACAATCACCAGATCGATGGATTCGCGCTGGCAAAATGCAATCACCTCCTGATGCTGGTCGGGATCAAGTGAGACATTGGTGCCACATGCGGCGGTCCCGGGATTGCCAGGCGCAATGAAGAGTTTTTTCAGGCGGGGACTTTTGGCCAAGGCCCAAGAGAGAGCATGTTCGCGTCCGCCAGAGCCGATCAACAAAACATTCATGCGCGCGCGTCCTTGTTGTTATTTAAATCAGGGGTCGTTTTTAAATCAGGGGTCTTGTCTGATCTTGCATAGGCTGTTGGGGGCGGTGCTGCCAAGGGGTGATGAGCACTCATCCCCACAGCTTTCATGCGGTTTTGTGCCGTTTTGCCTGAACTTGGCGTGCGAATCGTCTAGGGTTGAAACAATTGATGCGGTCTCAGCATAGGTTTTTTTAATGGACCCGTTTGATTCTGATCCTCCTTCGTCAGCCAATGCACCGGAATGGCGTGTGTCGGAGCTGTCGTCTGCGCTCAAGCGCATCGTGGAGGATCATTTTTCGCATGTGCGGGTGCGCGGCGAATTGGGCAAGGTGACCGTGCATTCGTCGGGCCATGTCTATCTCGATATCAAGGATGATAAATCGAGTTTGTCGGCGGTGATTTGGCGCGGACAAGCGGCGCGCTTGCGCTTCCAACCCGAAATGGGATTGGAGGTGATCGCCAGCGGCAAAATCACCACCTTTGCCGGGCAGTCGAAATATCAAATGATCATCGAGCAATTGGAACCAGCAGGGGAAGGGGCTTTGCTGGCGCAATTGGAGGCGCGCAAACGGCGTCTGGCGGCGCAAGGTCTGTTTGACGAGGCCCGCAAGCAATTGCTGCCCTTTTTGCCCAGCGTGATTGGGGTGATCACATCGCCAACGGGCGCGGTGATCCGCGACATTGTGCATCGCTTGTCGGATCGGTTTCCGCGCAGCGTCGTCTTATGGCCGGTGCGGGTACAGGGCGAGAGCTGCCCGCAAGAGGTTGCCGCTGCCATTCGCGGCTTTAATGCCTTGCCGGAGGGGGGCGCGGTGCCGCGCCCAGATGTGCTGATTGTCGCCCGCGGTGGTGGTTCGCTCGAAGATTTGTGGGGCTTTAATGATGAGGCCGTCGTGCAGGCTGCGGCTGAGAGTCTGATCCCCTTGGTAAGTGCCGTCGGGCATGAGACGGATTGGACCTTGTTAGATTTGGTGGCCGATCAGCGGGCGCCGACCCCAACGGGGGCGGCGGAGATGGTGGTGCCGGTTCGCGCCGATCTGATGGTCCGCCTGCGTGATCTTGGGCAGCGTTTGCCGACCAGTATCAGACGCTTGCAAACAAGCCGCCGCACAGCGTTGCAGGCTTTGCATCGGGCGATGCCGCAGGCGGCGGAATGGGTTGGGGCGTTACGGCAAGGGTTGGATTTGGCCGAGAGCCGCTTGCGCGCGGGGTTGGCGCGCTTGGCCCAGCGTCGGCGTCACCACCTGTTAGAAATGCAGCAACGCTTGCAACGTCAGGCACCCCTTGTGCGTTTGGGAACCGGACGCGCCCGACTAGAGGGCTTGGCCCAGCGCTTGATCGCAGCGCGTGCGGCGCAGCTGCGCAGTGAAGTGCGGGACTTACAAGAGCGCCGCCGTCTTTTGGCCTTGCTGTCGCAGCGCGCGCAGCAGGCGATGCGGCGCGGGCTTCAACAGCGGCAAGATCGTCTGAGCCATTGCGGGCAATTATTGGTCGGCTATTCCTATCAAGGGGTGCTGGCGCGTGGCTTTGCCTTGGTGTTGGATGCGCAAGGTCAGCCGGTTAAGTCAGCCGCCGCTGTGCTAGCTCAACAGCCTTATGACGTGCGCTTTGCGGATGGTCAGGCCCGGGTAACAGGCGTCTAAGGGCCGCAGGTTCGCCGCACGATCAGGGTGTGGGCAGAGAGAGGGGCGCTCGGAGATCAGCACATTTGACGCTGCCCCCGTGCTTCGGCTATGGCTTGTGCATGATGAATTTTGGTGATCGTCAAAGACCCGCGTCCGAAGAGGCTGTTCTGGATTATCAGGATGGTGATTATCGGGTTGTGCGTCCGGGCCGCTATGTAGTGTGTGGCGTGACGGGCGAAAAGATCCTGCTTGAGGATTTGCGCTATTGGAGCGTGGATTTGCAGGAGGCCTATGTCTCAACCGATGCGGTGCTGCAACGCTTGCATGAGACGCGTCATTCGTAAACCCTACAACTTTTTTGAAAGAGCACTTTCTCAGCGACCCAAGGGGTCAGAGCTTGTGCTGTGAGGCGCGTTGGGCCGATAAGCGCTGATGCAGCCACTGGGTCAGGGTTTCGGCTTCATCCGGCACAAAGCGGATCGGCAGCACTTTGAATTTTTTGGCGAGCTTGCTGTCAACCGCCATGATGCGCACATGGTCTTTGGTGGTGGTAACCAGCGTTAAGCCATTTTGGGCACCCTCGGCCACCAAGGTTTCGATTTCATGGCGATCGAATGTGTGATGGTCTTCAAATGCGCGCCCGATTTTGACCTCGGCGCCGATGCTTTCCAAACTGTCATAGAGTTTTTGCGGACGACCAATGCCGGCTACGGCCATGACTTTTTTTCCGGCTAAACTGGCTGCGATGTCCGGATCGGGCACCGTGCGTCCGCGAAAAACCGGACAGGGAGCTTGCGCGGCCAGTGCTTCTCCCGGCTCACCTTCCCCCACCAAAATCACCGCATCCGTATGCGGCCATTGATCGCGTAAGGGCGCCCGCAAAGGCCCTGCCGGCACACACAGGCCATTGCCAATGCCCACCCGCGCATCCACCACAGCCAAGCGGATGGTTTTGTGCAAAGAAGGATTTTGCAAGCCATCATCCATGATGATCAGATTGCCATGCTGACACGCACTCAAGGCACCGGCCAATCGGTCTTTCGCAATGAAGGTTGGAGCTTCGCGGGCCAGCAAGACCGGCTCGTCCCCGCATTGGCTGGGATCGGTGCGGTCATTGATCAGCAAAGGCCCTTTTAAGGCGCCCCCATAGCCGCGGCTGAGAAAAACCGGCTGCCAGTCATAGGCGCGCAACAGCGCGGACAAAGCAAGCGCAACGGGCGTTTTTCCGGCCCCCCCGGCGGTCCAATTGCCGACGCATAAAATGGGGCAGGCCAGGCTTTGGCCCTGCTGACGCATTCTCAACGCCGTTACGCGTCCATAGACAAATCCAAGGGGGGCAAGCAGAGAGGCCCGCGTGCCGCGGCGGGCTTTCCACCAAAATCCAGGACTCCGCATTCCCTTAGGCCTCTTCTTCCAGCGTCTTCTGTGCGACGGCTCTGTGTGATGAGTTTAGCGACTTTCCAGATGCATCCTGACGAGAAAGGGAGCAATCTCACTCATCGTCCGGTCGGCGGCCCCTGAGAGTTCGGTGACAATCGCCAAAGCGCGTCGCCGCATTTCACGGGTGCGGGCCGGATAGGTGAGCAGATGGTCCAAGGTCTCGGCAAAATTTTCTTCAGCCACCGTAATGGCCGCCCCTTCTTGATCAAGTCGGGCATAGGTGTCAGTAAAATTATGCACATGGGGGCCATGCAAAATTGCAGCCCCCAGCTTGGCGGGTTCGATGGGATTTTGTCCGCCATGCGGGATCAGCGAACCGCCCATGAAGGCCAAAGGCGTCACGCGGAAAAACAGTCCAAGTTCGCCAATTGTATCAATGACATAAAGTGAGACGTCTTCGGTCGGCAAGGCGCGTTGGCTGCGCCGTCCGGTCACAATCTGCAACGCTTGGGCCTGCTGTTCGATCTCCGCACCGCGTTGGGGATGGCGCGGCGCAATCAATGTCAAGAGGCTGGGATGTTGGCTGATCAGGCGTTGATGGGTGGCGATGATCAACTCTTCTTCGCCGGGATGGGTGGACGCGGCGATCCAGACCGGGCGGCCTGCAATCAATCCTTCCAGCGCTGCGACCCGTGTCGCATCGGCGGGCGGGGGCGGCACATCAAATTTTAAATTGCCTGTGAGGGTGACCCGCGGGGCGCCCATTTGGGTCAGGCGTCGTGCATCATCCTCTGATTGGGCGAGGCATAAATCAATCAGGCTCAGCACGGCTTTGGCGACGCGTGGAAATTTCTGCCAACGGTTGAAGCTACGCTCTGACAAACGCGCATTGATCAAGACAATCGGAATCTCGCGCTTGTCGGCTTCCATCAGCATATTCGGCCATAATTCGGATTCTGCGATCAGACCCAAATCCGGTTTCCAATGTTTCAGAAAGCGCGCCATATAATGGGGAATATCAAGCGGCAAAAATTGATGGCAGGCGCCGGGCGGCAGACGCCGATCCAGCAAACGCGCTGAGGTCACTGTGCCTGAGGTAATGAGCACATTGATTCCTTCCGCGAGGATCCGGTCGACAATCGGCAAGATGGAAATCGTTTCCCCGACACTCGCCCCATGCACCCAGATCAATGGCCCGTCCGGCCGGACCAAAGAGGCGCGGCCGCGTCGTTCCGGCCAGCGGACTTTGTCCTCTTTGCCTTGGCTCAGCCGATAGCGCAGCAATGCATAGGCTGGAAAGCGCGCCAGCGCCGTAACCCGTCGATAAAGCCCGAGAGCAAGGCGGCCGATCATGAAACCTCCGGAGCCGATGGCGGGATGGACGACGCACGCAGCGCCTGACCGGGATCTTCTG
>CAWUMW010000153.1:0-5721 GCA_963923415.1 uncultured Hyphomicrobiales bacterium
CACCAGCAGCCTCTACAGATTGTTTGAACGCATAAAGAGGTGAGGTGCCAATATCCCCATAAACAACGCCGAGCGCCCCAAGCATCAAATAGGACATAGGGGAAGAGCTGTGATCGTGCGGATGGGAACTCATGGTATTCACTCGCAAGCAAAAAGCGATGTGAGGGAGGTGCCGTACAGGACGTCTCACATCAGGGGAAAGGGGCGTGCCGCCAGCGTTCTGTGCGCGCTTCCTGTCAGGCCTTGGGTGGGTAACCTGCTAAAAAGCGTGAGCCGCACAAGAAACGATGGACGGCTGAGGCTGGCGGGGCCGACAGGAGGCCTGAGAGCCTGCGACAGTCTCACCCCTGAAATCGGCCAAAAGCAGATAAAATTGCGATAGGGAACTGGTTGGATTTTTATAAAGATTGTATAAAGGGCGCGGTGGCGGGTCAGTTTTTGCTAGATTTTTGGGCCCAACACAGTATCAACTGTGCGCCTGTTTCACATAAGCTCAGCTTTTCATGCGTCAGCGTTTGCTCAAATCCCCTTCTGTGGTCTCCGCTTTGCTGTTAGCGGTTGCAAGCGTCATTGTGGCAACATTGGCGGCGCTTGGCTTGCAGGGTTTTTTTTCGATTTATACATTGTCTAATTTATATCTTTTGTCGGTTTTAGGATCAGCCTTGTATGGGGGAATTAGCGGGGGATTGTTGGCCGCATTCTTGTCCTTTTTGTCTTACAATTATTATTTTATTCCGCCGCGCTTTACCTTGTTCGTCACGGATCCCAATGATCTGTTTGCCTTGTTTATGTTTTTGGTGGCGGCACTGATTACGGGCGGTTTGGCCGGGAAAATCCGTGAATATTATGATGCAGTGGAACGGCGTTCAGATGAAATGCAGGCCATTGCTGTCTTTTCCAGCCGCATGTCAGCCACCTCCACCATTGACGATATTTTGCATGTCCTCAGTATTGAAATCAAAGCACGCTGGCCCTCTCGACACTGGATTGTTGCCTTGGATCAGGATCACGTTGAGTGTGTTTTAAATGCCGCAGGGGGCGCAGAGCTTCCAGACCCGTTGAAAGAGAGTCTGAAAGCGATGGCCGCGCATAATGACGATGGCGTGCAGTATCCGCATGGGACTTATTTGTGTATTCCGATTAAGCGCAAAGACACGGTGCCTTACGGATTGGTCATCGACGGGCAGGAAAACGATCTGCTTGACCCAGAGGATCACCCCTTGCTCGAAACGATGTTGGCGCAGACCGCGATTGCGATGGAGCGAGCCGCCTTTGCTCAAGAGAGTCAGCGCGCGCGGGCTGCTGAACATGAAGAACGGTTGCGGGCGAGTTTGTTGTCTTCTGTCTCGCATGATTTGCGCACACCGCTTGCTTCTATCATGGGCTCAGCCTCGACTTTGCGCCAATTCAATCAGACTTTGGAAGAGAAGACCCGCTTGGAATTAGCAGAAGCAATTGAGGATGAGGCCACACGCTTGAGTCGCTTTGTGGATCAATTATTGCTTTTGGCCCGCACAGACCATGCGATGTCGGGGGCACGCGAATGGCTCGATCCGGCTGAAATTGTTTATTCGGCAGTTGCTAGAGCCAGACGCTATTTTGATCGTCATGTGATTAGCATGCACATTCAACCTGATGCACCGACTGTGCTGGCCTATCCCTCACTTCTCGATCAAAGCCTGTTTAATATCATTGAGAATGCCGCAAAATATTCTCCTGTTGGGAGTCACATCCGGGTTGAGCTGAGGGCAGATGATGCCGCCTTGGAGATTGTGGTGACGGATGAAGGCCCTGGTATTTTGCTGAAGGATCAACAGCGAATTTTTGATAAATTCATTCGGCTGGATCCTACGGGTCCACGCACGGGGTCTGGTCTTGGCTTAACGATCTCTCGCAATATTGCGCATTTGATGAAAGCCTCGCTCTTGGTTGAAAGTCCGGTCAAGGATGGAAAAGGATCGCGCTTCATCATGCGTTTTCTGGCTGCTGATCATATTGATCATTACCCTGCACCCGTTGGGATTGGCGCATGACACGTAAAACACATATTCTCGTTGTGGATGACGAGAGACAAATCCAGCGTTTTTTATCGCCCAGTTTGAAAATGGAAGGGTATGAAGTGATCCTTGCCAGCCATGCAGCTGAGGCGATGGAGATGATGGCGCGGGAACATCCAGATCTGGTTGTGCTGGATTTGGGGTTGCCGGATCGCGACGGTAAATTGGTGATTTCAGATATCCGCAGTCGGTCTTCGATTCCTATTTTGGTTTTATCCGCTCGGGATGAAGAAAGTGAAAAAATCGCTGCACTCGATATGGGCGCCAATGATTTTATTGTGAAACCTTTTAGCGTGGGTGAATTATTGGCGCGCGTAAGGGCTGCGCTCCGCTTGCAACAAGGCCAAGAGAGCGAGCGCAAACGCTTTGAGTTTGATGATTTGGTGATCGATGTTGAACATTATCAGGTCAAACGGGATGGCCGTGAAATCAGCTTGACGCCCAAAGAATTTGAGCTGCTGCATGTTCTGGCCCGCCATGCGGGGCGCGTTTTAACCCATGGCTTTCTTTTGAATACGATTTGGGGGCCAGCCCATACCAATGATACGCAATATTTGCGTGTGTTTATCGGCCAATTGCGCCAAAAGGTCGAGCGCACGCCCTCCGAACCCATGCTGATTCTCACTCAGCCCGGGGTTGGCTATCGTTTGGTCGAGCCTCAATCCTCCGATGAGGCTTAGCCCATTGCATGGGATGCCTCATTTTTTGTTGGCTCTCACCATATTTATTGAAATTTTATACCCAGCCCCCTCAATCCTGATCGAAATTTAATGATCGGATCATGCAGTCTGAGCTCCAGATGGGAGGCGGGATGTCATGATGCTGGATCGGGCTGAGCAGGCAGATCAATCGACCGAACAAGACGTGGTCAATCAGGTGATCGAAGCGATGCGTGCGGGGGTGCAATCGGGGGATGCGCCCGTTGATTTTATGCAACAGCTGATTCTCCGTCTGTGCTCTGACCCGACACAGGCGGCACCATGGGACCGTGCGTTGGTAGCGCTCATTGTTGTTTCTTATGTGCAGCGGCAGGATTTGGCCGTGGATCAAGTTCCGGCTTTGATTGGGGCGGTCCGCCGTGCCTTATGTGATCCTGCAGGATTTTCGGAGCCAACCATCCTGCGGGAGACGGGCGCTATTTTACAACCTGCCGTTCCGATTACGGCCTCTGTAACGGATCATTTTATTATCTGCCTTGAGGATGGCCGCCCCTGTAAATCCCTGAAACGCCATTTACGCCGACATTACGCGATGACCCCTGACATGTATCGGGCCCGCTGGGGGTTGCCGGAGGATTATCCGATGGTGGCGCGTCATTTTTCGCAGCGGCGTGCGGAAATCGCGCGCCAAAATAAATTAGGCCGTTACGCCCGCCGCTCAGCGTGAGAAGGCATTGGCCTCGCAATTGTGCCCCTGTGCTCTCGTTTTGCCGGGCTCTAGCTTCCCCGGGCGTAATCCTTTAGGATAAGAGGTGAGCGAGGGGTGGTTTTTATAAAAGCCACGCCTTTTCAATTGTTTATGGCAAAATTCTTTATGGCAAAATCGAGGGAGTAGGCTCAGATGTATCCTGATGTGCAGTTGCTAATTGATGGTGTGTGGCGCGGTGCGTCCAATGGCGCCACATTGTCTGTCGTAAATCCGGCATCGGGGGAGGTGAACGGCACAGTTGCGCATGCATCGCGGGCCGATCTGGATCAGGCGCTGGAAGCCGCGCAAAAAGGGTTTCGGGTGTGGCGCAAAGTGTCGGCTTATGAACGCTCGAAAGTGATGCGCAAAGCGGCCAATTTGCTGCGCGAACGCTGCGAAACCATTGCCACCTATCTGACGCTTGAGCAGGGTAAGCCGATTGCCGAAGCCAAAATGGAAGTGATGGCGGCGGCAGATGTGATTGATTGGTTCGCCGAGGAAGGACGCCGCACCTATGGGCGCGTTGTGCCTGCGCGCGCGGAAGGCATTTATCAATTGGTGATCAAAGAACCAGTTGGACCGGTGGCGGCCTTTACGCCGTGGAATTTTCCGATCAATCAAGTGGTGCGTAAATTATCTGGTGCTGTGGCAACAGGCTGTTCCATCATTGTGAAGGCCCCTGAAGAAACACCGGCTTCACCGGCTGAATTGCTGCGCTGCTTTGTTGATGCGGGCGTGCCACATGGTGTGGTCAATTTGGTTTATGGTGTTCCTTCAGAAATTTCTGAATATCTCATACCGCATCCGGTGATCCGTAAAATTTCCTTTACCGGTTCCACTGCGATCGGCAAGCAATTATCCGCACTTGCGGGTCTGCACATGAAGCGTGCCACCATGGAATTGGGCGGCCATGCGCCAGCGATTGTGTTTGATGATGCCGATGTGGATGTCGCGAGTAAATTATTGGCGGGGGCAAAATATCGCAATGCCGGTCAAGTCTGTGTTTCGCCGACACGCTTTCTGGTTCAAGAAGGGCTTTATAAAAAATTCGTTGAAAATTTTGTTGCGCATTCGAAAGCGCTTAAAGTTGGCGATGGATTGGATGCCTCCACACAAATGGGACCACTGGCCAATCCGCGCCGGATTGCTGCCATGGAAGGCATGATTGCCGATGCGGTTCAGCATGGTGGCAAAGTGCAGACGGGTGGCAAGCGTATCGGCAATAAAGGCAATTTCTTTGAGCCTACGGTTCTGACCGATGTGCCCTTGAGTGCCAAAGTGCAAAATGACGAGCCGTTTGGTCCGTTGGCTATTATCTCACCGTTCAAAACTTTTGATGATGTGGTCGCCGAAGCCAATCGACTGCCGTTCGGTCTGGCCTCTTATGCCTATACGCGTTCAGCCAAAACCGCCAATTTGATTGCCGCGGAAGTCGAAGCGGGCATGATGTCCATCAATCATCATGGTTTGGCGCTGCCGGAAATTCCGTTCGGCGGGATCAAAGATTCCGGTTATGGGTCGGAAGGCGGCAGTGAGGCGCTTGAAGGCTATCTGAACACCAAGATGGTGTCGCAAGCGGGCCTTTGATCCGTTATTGGCTTGATGTGAAATTTTTAAGATCCGGTCGGTTGCGCCGATCGGATTTTTTTGATCTCACCCCGTGGTTTTATGTGATTTCTGAAAAGGCACGCGTTGATTTTCAGCCGATATTGCGAAATTTTCATGAATTGCGTAGGGTGCTCAAGGAGGAGTCGATCCACTGAGCGGAACGATCAGAGTGAAAACGCTTATAAGATTAGGGGAGGTAAGCGATGGAAAGTTCTTTAACACGGCGTAAGCTTTTGCAGGTGAGTGCGGCGGCGGCGGCGTTGCCAATGACAGGTGCTTTGGCACAGGTTCCGGCTTTGCCGAAATCACCGGTGGCTTTGAATTTGGTGGATGTGGCCGGCAATCTGGCTTTGACCCAACCGGCTTTTGAAGCCTATCGCAAAGCCAAGCCCGAATTGGTTTCAAAGATTACCTTTACCAAAGCGCCTGCACCGGAACTGCCCGGGAAAATCAAAGCCCAACAAGATGCCAATCGGGTTGATATCGATTTGGTGTTAACGGGGCTTGATGGGTTATCAGCTGGGATCGAGCAGAAATTATGGGTTGAGTTATTGCCCGCTTATGCATCGGCTTTGCCCAAGCTCGATGATATCTTATTGCCCGCAGCCGTGAAAATGCAGGCCGTGGCGGCAGGCCAAGGGGTGATTGT
>CAWUMW010000154.1:0-5721 GCA_963923415.1 uncultured Hyphomicrobiales bacterium
CGTCATGCGCAAAATCATGACCAAACAGCACAGAAGGATGTTCGCTGGCCAAAACAAGCAGACGCGTGAAGGATCGGGGATCAGACCGGCGCAGTTTAAGAAAGGGAGACAAAGCCAGCGCATTGGCTTCGGTCGCGCCACTTGTAAAAATGATATCCTGAGATTGGGACTGGCACAAATCGGCTACCGCTTGGCGGGCTCGATCCAACAAACCACGCGCCTTACGACCTTCAAAATGCGGAGAGGATGCATTGCCGCAGCGGTCCAACGCATAAAAAAAGGCTTCCTTGGCCTCGGGACGCAGAGGCGCCGTGGCATTATGGTCCAGATAAATGCGTCGTTCTGCCGACATTTCGTTCTAAAACCTAAAAAAATGCCAGAGAGAGCAAAAACATGCTCGAAACTCTTGCGAAAGCCATAGTTCCCTGTGCTAAAAGGCAAGCAGCATTGGAATCTCTTGGTCTGTATCGACCAAAGGATAACAAAACTGTTAGAATTATTCTAAGAGAAATGGCCCTTTGTTTGATCTATGTCAAGACATAACGGGGTTGTTTTCTCGCTTTTGCACCTGACCGTGCCCCATAGGGCGGGATCAAGAACCGGAGTGACTATGCCTGAAGTTATTTTTACGGGCCCGGCGGGCCGAATCGAAGGCCGCTATACCCAGTCCAAGATCAAAGGGGCCCCGATTGGCGTTGTTTTGCATCCGCATCCGCAATTTGGCGGCACGATGAACAATCAGATTGTTTATTCGATTTATTACTCTTTTTTAGAGCGCGGCATGTCGGCTTTGCGCTTTAACTTCCGCGGCGTTGGGCGCAGTCAAGGCAGCTTTGATCACGGTCAGGGAGAATTATCCGATGCGGCGGCGGCCTTAGACTGGGCGCAGGCGATTAATCCTGAAGCGCGGGCGTGCTGGATTGCGGGGATTTCCTTTGGGGCTTGGATTGGCATGCAGTTGCTGATGCGGCGGCCGGAAATAGAAGGATTCATTTCGGTGGCCGCTCCGGCTAATCGGTTTGATTTTTCATTTCTTGCGCCCTGCCCTTCATCGGGTTTGTTCATTCATGGCGGGCAAGATCGCGTTGCGCCAGTTAAAGATGTGATGAGCGTGATTGAAAAAGTAAAAACGCAGCGCGGTATCCAATTGGAACATGCAGTGATTGATGGCGCCAATCATTTCTTCGAAAACAAAACCGAAGAATTGATGGATGTCGTCAACGCCTATCTTGATAAGCGCTTGGCGGCAATTGAGAGCTAATCCTTTTCCCCTTGCTTTGCGGCAAGGTAGCGGAGCATTTTATGGCTGAGACTTTTATTCCCCGTTCTGATTTTTTAAAAATCCTGATCGAGCGTGGCTATGTGCACCAATGTTCTGATTTTCAGGGCTTGGATGAAAAAGCGCGTAAAGGGGAGCTGATCGCCTATATCGGCTTTGACTGCACAGCGCCCTCTTTGCATGTTGGATCTTTGCTGCCCATCATGATGCTGCGGTGGTTACAAAAAACTGGCGGTAAACCGGTGCCCTTGATGGGCGGTGGAACAACGCGTGTGGGTGACCCATCGGGGAAAGATGAGACCCGCAAAATTTTAACGATTGATGATATCGAACATAATAAAAATGGCATCAAACAGGTATTTTCAAATTTTTTAACCTTTGGGGATGGTCGGTATGATGCGATTATGCCCGACAATGCAGAATGGCTGACCAAGCTTAATTACATCGATTTCTTGCGCGATGTGGGGCGGCACTTTTCTGTCAATCGCATGTTAGCGATGGATTCAGTCAAGTTGCGGATTGATCGAGATCAGGAGCTCTCCTTCCTCGAATTCAATTATATGTGTTTGCAAAGTTATGATTTCGTTGAGCTGAACCGTCGTTATGGCTGTGTTTTGCAGATGGGTGGCTCGGACCAATGGGGCAATATTGTCACCGGGGTTGATCTGGGACGACGTATGGGGACTGAGCAGCTCTATGCTTTGACCACGCCACTATTGACCACCGCCTCCGGTGCCAAGATGGGGAAAACAGCTGCAGGGGCCGTGTGGCTCAATGCGGAACTGTTGAGTGTTTATGATTATTGGCAATTCTGGCGCAATACGGAAGATCGGGATGTGGGACGGTTTTTAAAACTGTTTACCGAATTGCCTCTGGATGAAATTGCGCGGTTGGAAGCGCTGGGTGGCGCAGAGATCAATGAAGCCAAAAAGGTTTTAGCCACCGAAGCAACGGCCCTGTTGCATGGACGCATGCAAGCCGATAAGGCCGCTGAAACGGCCCGCGTCACTTTCGAACAAGGTTTAACCTCAACCGATTTGCCGACTGTGCATATTGCCAAGGCGTCGCTTGATCAGGGCCTTGGTGTGCTCACTGCTTTTGTCGAAGCGGGGCTGGTTGCCTCGACCGGTGAAGCCAGGCGGCAAATCAAAGGGGGCGGCTTACGCTTAAATGATGAAGTCATTACAGATGACAAATTGATGATTGGCTCCGCGCATCAAGATGGCAATGGTTTGATCAAATTATCTCTGGGCAAAAAGAAGCACGTGTTGCTGACATTTTCTTGATGCGCAGATTTGATCTTCTGCTAACCCGGCGGTTTGGGTGAGGATGGAAGCGCGCCGGGAGGAACTGGCTTTTCCTCTTTGCCATCAAAAGGTTTGCCAACACCGAATAAAAATAATTTTCTAAAAATACCGGGAGCCACCGCAGACAGAGGATTGATGGTGACATTGGGATTGGCTGTAGTGCCCGAGACCCTAAAATTAATGCCAAAAATGCCGCCACTCGTTCCGCCTAATAAAAGCGGTCCGAGGATGGGCACTTGCGTGAGCATATTATTCAATCCATAGAGCGGAACAAAGACCCCGGTCAGATCCGTTTTGTCGGCATTATAATCAATCAACCCTTCCAATGTGCCCCCAATAGCGGGGCCCCACATGACGGCATCAGAGAGTGTAAAGCGCCCGCCTCCAATCACGAATTGAGCGCGCAATTTTGTAAAATTAACACTGCCTGATTCAAGGGGTTGTTGCAGACTCGGATATTTGATTTGCGCAACGCCCGCTAAAGCGGGATCATCCTTAATGATAAAATCATTGACGATCATAACACCAGCGCGTTGTTCACCACCTGGCGCGATTTGTAAGAGAATCCGTCCACCTTGCATGCGCCGATAAAGATCAAGAAAGCGCAATAAATCACCAGCATTTCCACTTTCAATCAAGAGCGCAGATTGCCCATTTTCACCCTTGCCCATTTGGCCGCTGACCAATTGTTGTTCAAACCGAGCCGAGAGACGGAAATCTTTAATCTCACCATTGCGGTTTGCTAATCGCAAGTCCGCCTGCTGCATGGATTGGTTTAACGAGCCCATGAGGCTATTGGCTTTTAAATCGAGATCAAAATCGCCCAGAGCGGGGGACGAGGATGTGGTCGAGGATAATTCATGTTTGAGGAAGGGACGTAGATCCATTTGATTGGCACGGATCTGAATTTTTGTGAGTGCACCGACCCGATCTAATTCAACCCGCATTTCGTCATTGGGGCTGATCCGAACCGAAGGAAAACGGGCTTGGATTAAATGACCCTCAGGCGAAAATTCAGCCTCGCCGCGCATTTGCATCGGCGCTCCACCATCCAGCATAATCTCTTTCAGACTATAGCTATCATCTTGTGCGGCATGAACACGCAGCGTTAATTTGGCTGATTTGTTGGGTGGTTTGGTCCAACCCGGCAAAGCGCCGTTAATGGAGGCGCGGGTCAGGTCCGCTTCAATCAAACTGCCTTGGGTTTTGACTTCAGGGGGAATGGTAATTTTAGTCGGGACGAGTCCTTGAATTTGCGCTCCCCATTTGAAACCAAAGCGTGTGCGCGCGGTTTCATCGAGGGCTAATTGAAGGTGGATCAAGGGTTTGGCTTGGCCGGATTTATGCTGGTAATTGATTTGCGTTGAAGCGCCAGCAATTTTAGCATCCCCCTTTAAAAAGAAACCATTGGCATCCAGCGTGAATTTCATTTCTCCATTGTCTAAGCGCTCTTTGCCAAATACCCGATCAATGGCGAAACTGTTGAACACCCCTTGGGCCTCCGCTTTAATGTCTTGAGCGGCTGGTTTAGAACTTTGGGGCCAGACTATATTGGCTTGCAACTCGGTTTGACCGTGAATTTGATCCGGCGCAAATTCAACCGGCATGAGATGGGTCAGTGCGGGCGCTTGCAAGGCTTCAAATAATGCATCCGCTGGTCCCTTCACCTTGAAGGTGACACGCGCGAGCGAGGGCACCCGCGCAGTATCGGTAATCGCATAATGCGCATTGCTGATGGCGAGTTTACGGCTGCGCTTGGAGGCGACCTCGCCTTTGTCGATGAGCACATGCGCTTCTTTGCCAGTCACGCGCACCGTGCCTGTTAAATTTGTCAGCAGAGGCAATCCTTCATCGGCTTGCAAATGCCCGTCAACCACATTGGCTTTAATCAGCAGCGATTCATCAGCGATTGATTGATTGTTAAAAGAGGCCTTTAATTCATCTGGGCTTAAATGAATATCGAGATCAAATTGTTCAACCATGCCCGATTGCAAGCGGCGGATGAGATAGGTGCGCGCTGTTGAGGCAACAAAACTTGGCCAATAGGCCAAGACATGGCGAGCGGGCATGCGGTTGGCCCTCACCGTTAAAGACAGGCCTTCAAAATCAGGATGGTTTCCTAAAGTGCCCCCTAGACGAATATCGGTGTCAGGCCCTTTGATCGTGACAGGTTGAAAGGTGAGATATTCAAAATGGGCGCCTAATTCACCGCTGATCGACCATTGATCAATTATGATGCTGCTTTGGTTCAGTTGCGTCAGCGAAAGAGTCGAATCCTGTCCAGAAAATGCATAGGTCCAAGGAGCGTTGGGCTTTTGTGGAAATTCAATTTTACCACTGCCCTGCCAGCGCATTGCCTCACCGCTGAGCAAAAGATGCGGAAATAACAAAGCCTCACCATTTTCGGACTTTTCAAAGCGTCCACTCAGCGCATTGATTTCGATCGGCGTTGCATCTGGGTCTTTGATAATCAAACGGGCTTTACCGCCTGTGATCTCCCCCTTTAACGCTCGCAAGCTTCCTTGTGGGCTTAGCCGCATGTCGACATCAAAGCTTAGGGGCATATCGGTTGAAATGGGCAGGAGGCCGGGTTCTGCAAAACCTAACACTTCAGAAATGGCAAGATCCTTGAACGAAACGGAGAGTTGCCTTTCTTGTCCTTGTTGGCCTTGCATGTTAGCCCGTGCTGACCACGGTCCTTTTGCACTGACCGCTGAAATATTGATCAGAGTTTGGTGTGATTGGGTGCGGGTAAATTGCAAATCGGTTTTTTGATAGCGCAAGCTATGATCGCTGCGCTTGTCCTCGATATGGATGGAGCCATCATGGATATGCACATTTTGTAGCAAACCAAAGACGCTCTTATTATCGAAAATAGCGTCGATCAGGCTGGTGAGTTCTATGGGTGAGGTTAAGTCGCTCGCATCATCTTGGTTTGATTGAGCCGGTGCATTGGGTTCTGACTCTCCGACGGGAGAAAGAGAGAGAGCCACATGACCAGCTTTATACAAAGTCAGTCGCAAGGATAGCCCAATAAAATCCATGCTGCGGGGGCGTGGATTAAGTGACAATAAAGAGAAGCCATCAAGGCTTAGCTGTGTTTCGGGAATGGTCAAAATTTGCTGATTGTCTTGG
>CAWUMW010000155.1:0-5596 GCA_963923415.1 uncultured Hyphomicrobiales bacterium
ACGCGACACAGATGTCCAGCATCCAAAAGTGGCTGCAACTTTGTCTTTTGTTAATAGCTCCCGCGCTTTTTCAGCAAAGAGAGGCCAGTTCGATGCTGGATCAACCACAACAGGTTCGAGCTTTTTACCTAACAATCCTCCCTTTTTATTCTGCTCCTCAATCAGCATCAGCATGACATCTTTCAAAGTCGTTTCACTGATGGCCATTGTTCCCGACAATGAATGCAAGACACCCACTTTAATGGTTTCCTGCGCATTCACTGCAAATGAAGCAAGCATGAGTCCGCCCGCAACTGTCGCTGCTAACATAGATTTCATACGGGACATAAAACTGATCTCCTGGTTGGTGTTGCATTGATTTCTTCTAAGGCAACGACCATGCCAAGATTTTAATTTATTGATTTTATTGAATAAAATTGATTTAAGAGAAACTCTGAGCTGTTTAGAATTTAGGCATTGCTTTCGAGATTTGCTTAAGGATGAATGTTTTGCTTAATTTTTAATCTTAAAAATTTTATGCTTTTTGGTTCGCATGCGCACGCGCTATTAAAAGTGATAATGATCGTAAATGATTATTCGCTACATTACTTTGTATATGTGCCGAGTTACGAGATAATTTGCAGGACCCAAGTAAACAACTATTTTAACTTCTACAAATCGATGATGTTTTGTTAAAACGGTATTGATACCGCTTAATACCTGTGATGCATAAGGCAGAGGCCGGCCATCACCATACTTGTTGGCTGAATTATTTTTGGCCACAAGGGCCCTTTTCGCAGAAACCGTCATTCGCATGAACATGTAAATGACGAACATGAATGATCCTTGATGTCTGATTCAATGAAACGGGTTTGCTACAAAGAGGTCCTGATGAACTATCGCTCCTGTTTCATAAAGCGAGATAGGCATTTGCCTATATTTTAATCTCTAAGACGACTGAAAATAAGCATTCCGCGTGGAAAAATGCTGGCCTGCCGACGCCTAACATGAAACGCTGGTCGAGTAGAGTTTGGTAACCGATCCAAATGTTAGGTACTTTGCTTGCTGGTTTTGTGGCGTGCTTGGCGTTGTGGTGTTTTTGTCAAACCCGACCAGAACCAATAGGCTGCATCCCGGGTGCGATAAGGATCGCTATATAATGGGAGGGGGTTGAAAACGCATGAGCCCAACAACACAGGCTGAATCCCCGCAGGTTTTTTTTGACGAGATGCACAAAGCGGATGGCGCCGCGCGCCCGGCCTATGAAGCCGTCGCCGACTGGTTGCACAAACAATCACGCAGCACCATCCGTCACAAACAAGAAGAAGCCGACGCCATTTTCCGACGTCTGGGGATTACGTTTGCGGTTTATGGCGAAGGTGGCTCCAATGAGCGGCTGATCCCGTTCGATCTCATTCCGCGCGTTCTGGCTGCACGGGAATGGCGCGCGCTGGAACGCGGCATTGAACAGCGCGTCAAAGCCCTGAACGCGTTTTTATACGATATTTATCACAGGCAGGATATTATCCGCGCCGGTCGTATTCCTGCCGGTATGATCAACCAGAACGAAGCCTTTTTACCGGAGATGGTGGGCTTTGATCCGCCGCGCAATGTCTATGCGCATATCATCGGCACGGATATTGTCCGCACCGGCGACAATGAATTTTTTGTCCTGGAGGACAATGTGCGCACGCCGTCCGGTGTGTCCTATATGCTCGAAAACCGCGAAGCGATGATGCATCTGTTTCCGGAATTGTTTTCAGCCCATCGCGTCAGACCTGTCGAGCATTATCCCGATTGGTTGCGCCAGACGCTGGAAAGTGTGGCTCCTGCAGCGTGCAAGCAAGATCCGACCATCGCGGTGCTTACGCCCGGCATTCATAATTCCGCCTATTTCGAACATGCCTTTCTGGCCGATCAAATGGGTGTCGAATTGGTGCAGGGGTCGGATCTGTTTATCGAAAACGGTCTGCTTTACATGCGCACGATCAAAGGCAAAGAGCGTGTGGATGTGCTGTACCGGCGCGTGGATGATGCGTTTCTTGATCCGCTGACCTTCAACCCGTCATCCATGCTGGGCGTGCCGGGATTGTTCGATCTTTATCGCGCGGGCGGTGTGACCATCGTCAATGCCCCCGGCACCGGAATTGCCGATGACAAAGCCATTTATGCCTATGTGCCGGAAATCATCGAATTCTATACAGGCGAAAAACCCATTCTCAACAATGTGCCGACCTATCGCTGCTCCTTGCCCGACGAACGGGCCTATGTTCTCGACAATCTGTCAAAGCTGGTTGTCAAAGAGGTGCACGGATCGGGGGGATACGGCATGCTGATCGGTCCGGCCGCCACCAAAAAAGAGCTGTCGGAGTTCCATCAGAAAATTGAGGCCAAACCGCATCACTATATCGCGCAGCCCACCCTCGCTTTATCGACCTGTCCGGCGGCCACACAATCGGGTATTGCCCCGCGTCATGTCGATTTGCGCCCCTTTGTCTTATTGGGAGACCGGATCCGGTTAACCCCCGGGGGGCTGACACGCGTTGCCCTGAAAAAAGGTTCGCTGGTGGTCAATTCCTCGCAAGGCGGCGGCACCAAAGACACGTGGGTTCTGGAGGACTGAGGATGTTAGGACGTACAGCCGCCAGTCTGTTCTGGATGTCCCGCTATGTCGAGCGGGCTGAAAACATTGCCCGCCTCACCGAGGTTGGCTACCGGATTTCACTCACGCCCGATACTGGAACAGGCCACCGTGAAGATTGGAAATCAACCCTGATTGCCGCAGGGTGTCTGGATGCCTTTTTACAAAGGCATACCAAAATCACGGCTGCCAATGTCCAGCACTTTTTGCTGTTTGATCCCGAGCACCCCTCCTCGGTACGGTCCTGTCTGGAAACCGCACGCAATAATGGCCGGGCGGTCCGCACGGCTTTGACACGCGAAATGTGGGAGGCCATCAATTCGACCTGGATCGAATTTTCCGCCATCAAACCCGGCAGTCTCGGCAGCAGCAAATTGCCCGATTTTCTCGATTGGGTGCGCCAGAGATCCAACCTGTTTCGCGGTGCCTTGCTTGGCACGCTGTTGCGCGATGAAGGTTATTGTTTCGCGCAAGCCGGTGCCTTCATCGAACGCGCGGATAACACGGCCCGCATTCTCGATGTCAAATATCATGTGCTGCTGCCCTCGCATGAATTGATCGGCGGCGGGCTCGACTCGTATCAATGGGAAACCATTTTGCGCTCGGTCTCGGCGCACCGCTCCTATCGCCACGTTTATAAAGACAGCTACAAGCCCTGGAATGTCGCCGAATTTTTGATCCTGCGCCCCGAAATGCCGCGATCGCTGCGCTTTTCCTATGAATGGATTGACCGCGCCTTGAACGGCTTGCAGCAAAACAAGATCGGCGGCACCACATCGCGCGATCATTGCGCGCTGGTTTTGGCAGATTTACAATCGGACCAGATGAACCCGATTTTCCAGGGGGGATTGCACGAATTTTTGAGCCGCTTCATCACACGCAACAATCTTACCTCGGCCTTGATTGCCGAGGAGTTCCACTTCCAGTAAGCCACGATGCAGACCACCATCCACCACAAAACCTTCTATGAATATGAACATCCGATCCTGCATGCGGTGCAGGCATTACGCCTGACACCGCCGTCGAGTGCGGGACAATCGGTTTTGTCTTGGTCCATCCGCATGTCGGGGATTGAAAATGCCGCGACCTATACCGATGCCTTCGGCAATCTGGTGCATCTGGTGACACCGGAGGCCGCTGTGCAACATCTTGAAATTCTGGCCGAAGGCTGTGTGAAGACCCGTGATACAGCGGGCGTGGTCGGCTTTACCCATGAGGCGGCGCAGCTGTCGTTGTTCTTGCGCTCAACCCCCCTCACACATCCCGATGCCGCCATTGCAAAACTGGCGAACACATGCCGCGCCCCCGACCGGATCGAGACCCTGCATGCCTTGATGCAGTCCATCCGCGATGCCATTGACTACTGCCCGGATGTCACGGATGTGAACACCAGCGCCAGTGTCGCGCTTCAATCGGGTGCGGGCGTGTGTCAGGATCACGCCCATGTAATGATTGCCGCCTGCCGCCACCTTGATATTCCCGCCCGCTATGTCACCGGCTATCTGTCGGTTGACGAGGAGGCCCCGTCCGTCGCCCATCATGCCTGGGCGGAGGCATTTGTGGATGACATTGGCTGGATCGGCTTTGATCCCGCCAACCGCATTTGCCCGACCTCCGCCTATGTGCGGCTTGCCACGGGGCTAGATGCGCGCTCTGCGGCCCCTTTGCGGGGCATCCGGAACGGACATGGGGTGGAAAACCTCTCCGTCGAGGTTGTCGTTACGCAAACTCAACAGTAAGCAGGAGACGGGGCGGGTCATCTCCTGTCTTTTTGCTTGGGACAATCAGCGGACGGGGAATTTCATGACCTATTGTGTTGGCCTTCGCCTTGATGGCGGTCTGGTATTTGCGTCCGATACGCGCACCAATGCTGGCTTTGACAATATTGCGGTTTTCAAAAAAATGCATGTCTGGGAGCGGCAGGGCGACCGCGTGCTAGTGATTTTGTCCGCCGGCAATCTGGCGGTCACCCAATCCGTGATTTCCGTCCTCAACGAGCAGATGGATGCGCAAACAGAGCATGGCGGCACGTCTTTGCTGACTGTGGAAACCATGTATCAGGCCGCCCGCGTTGTCGGCGATGCCGTCCGCGAAGTCCGGCGGGTGGACGGCCCTGCATTGGAGGCGGCCAACAGCACATTTTCCGCCTCGTTCATTCTGGGAGGGCAAATCCATGGCGAACCCCCGCGACTGTTCCAGATTTATGCCGAGGGCAATTTCATCGAAGCCACCAAAGACACCCCCTTCTTCCAGATCGGCGAGCACAAATACGGCAAGCCCATTCTCGATCGCGTGGCGCGGCCGGATATGAGCAGCGGCGACGCGGCAAAATTGATCCTGTTGTCTTTTGACTCGACCCTGCGCTCCAATCTGTCGGTCGGGATGCCCATCGACATGATGATCTATCAACGCGATTCACTGTCGGTCGGGGAGCAGCGCCGGATCGGGCCCGACGATGCCTATTTCAAAATGCTGTCCAAGGCATGGTCGGAAGGTTTGCGCAACACCTTCGCGCATATCGATAGCTACGAAGGCGTCATTGAAACCTGAGCGCCTGATTTTAGACACAAAACATCCTTAACACATGATGAAAGAGAGATTGCCCGACTCTGGTGTCTGTGCCAGTGATCGGACCCATGCACCCGATCTTCGGGTGCTTTCAGTTTGATGGGCGTTAAAGGATAGGCGTGTGCGTTTTCTGAAGACCGCACAAAGGATCGGCATGCTAACGGGCCATCAAACTGGTGACCGCTGTTAAACTTTAAACCCGTTATCATCCCGATTGTGCTGCGAACTTTCCGGCAGGCCTTTTCAGAGAGACCGATAATATCATCCCCAAACAGAAAAGGGGCACGCAAAGCTTAAGATTACAAGCGACATCAGCGCTTTAGCTGTTTTGGACCTACCCGGTCAAAAAACCTCTGTATCGATGGTAGCGGAGGCAGGCTACGGACTGTACAGCTCCTTTTGGATCGA
>CAWUMW010000156.1:0-5514 GCA_963923415.1 uncultured Hyphomicrobiales bacterium
CATTTTCAAAAGCGATTTATTTTTTTGGAGTGGGTTGGCTCAAGGCTGTGCGGGCAAGATCATTGATTTTTTGATAGGTGCCGCGTGCAAAAGGAGCGGTAAGATCCATGATCGCAGAGAGGGCGGCCTGCATGGCGTGTGGATCTGGGTAGGCTTGCGCTGTGATCGTGCTTGTTTCATCCGCCAGCATTTTTTCAACAAATTCTAACAGTAAACGATGATGCCGAAATTCATGCCATGCTTTTTGTAACGCTTTGGTATGATACCAATGGGCTTCACTTTCAGGGTGGCAGCCAATTACGCCAACCCTGTTTTGGATCAAAGCCATGGGATCGCCATTGGCATAAGTAGCAATAACGGTGGCGGATGTCGCATCACCTGTAAAGGTGCAGCCATCAAAAAAATACATCGTGTGGATGTGGGACTGCCAGTTGATGCGCGCAAGGGTTGGGTAAGAGCGTCTGATTTCTGCTTGCGGACGTGTGATATATTGTTCGCAGCGCAGCGACTCTAAAAGATTAAAATAGCGGGCATCGGCCCAATAGGCGCCCATACAAATTCCAAGATATCGCCCGCCTTGCGCCACATAGTCTTGAACGGTTTTGACATGGCGGCGCAGCAGCGTGCGAAAGGCACTGGCCTCGCCGCGTCCACCCGGAAAAATGAGGAGATCAAAGGAAGACAAGATTTGCAGGCTCAGATCCCGCAAGCCGATGCGCTCTATGCTATGATGGCGCCCCAACGCTGTCGTGATCCCGTCACAACAGTCGCGCGAACAATATGGCTCATGCTGGAAAAGGGCCAGATTTGCCAAAACCGCCTCCATCGAATGGATTGCGCAGAGCCACCCTTTGGGTGTTTTGACGCAGCAAGGTGAAAGGACAAAGTGAGATCAGCGCAAGTACACAGGTCAACGCTGATGGGTTTTTCGCCAGGCTTGAAACTGTGCTGCAACCTCTGGATCAGTGGCCGGATAGAGGCCAAGTATAGAGCGACCGGTTTTAACTTGTTCAGTAACAAAATCTTCAAACGCGGTCATCTCCGTTGCTTCTTGCGCGATCTCCTCGGCCATATGCCGCGGGATCACCACAACGCCTTCGGCGTCACCGACAATGATATCACCGGGAAAAACCGGCGCATCGCCGCAGCCAATCGGCACATTGATATCAATGGCTTGATGGCGAGTCAGATTAGTGGGGGCGGAGGGACGCTGATGATAAGCAGGAATGGACAATTGGGCGATTTCCGGCGCATCGCGGAAGCCGCCATCGGTTACAATGCCAGCGCAGCCGCGCACCATTAATCGGGTTACTAAGATCGAGCCAGCCGATGCGGCGCGCGGATCTTTGCGGCTATCAATGACCATCACCGCATCGGGTGGGCAGTCTTCAATGGCTTTGCGTTGCGGATGGTTGCGATCTTGAAAAACGCTGAGCGGATTGAGATCTTCACGGGCTGGCATATAGCGTAAGGTAAAGGCTTCTCCGACCATCGTGGGTAAAGCCGGATTGAGGGGATGCACATCTTGAATGAATTGATTGCGCAATCCACGCTTAAATAAAGCGGTGCAGAGGGTAGCGACAGAAACGCGTGTGAGCTTGTCGCGGGTTTGAGAAGAAAAAGACATGCTGATGGCCCTTAAAAAATAACCGGTTCGCTGACAGCCGCGCCGAATTCAGTTTCCAGAAAATCAAAATCACAGCCTTGATCTGCTTGTTTGATATGACGGGAAAACATCCAGCCATAGCCGCGCTCATAACGGGGTTGCGGTAAAACCAGCTGTGCCCGTCGTGTTTCAAGCTCGTCGTCTGAAACATTTAAGGTCAGGCTTCGGGCTGGAATATCAACACTGATCAAATCACCCGTTTTAACCAAAGCGAGCGGTCCGCCGATAAAGGATTCCGGTGAGACATGCAAAATACAAGCGCCATAAGATGTACCGCTCATGCGTGCATCTGATATCCGCACCATATCGCGCACGCCTTGTTTAACAAGCTTTTTGGGGATCGGAATCATCCCCCATTCAGGCATGCCGGGCCCGCCCAATGGCCCTGAATTGCGCAAGACCAAAACATGGTCTTTTGTCACTTCCAGATCATCGCGGTCGATTTGCGCTTTGAGGCTGGGATAATCATCAAACACCAAGGCAGGTCCGGTATGACGCAATAAATGCGCGGCCGCCGCCGAAGGTTTCATCACGCAGCCATTAGGGGCAAGGTTGCCACGCAAAACTGCTAACGCGCCTTCTTGATAAATTGCGCGATCAAGTGGACGAATGACATCTTCATTATAAATTTCTGCTCCTTTGAGGGACTCGCGCCAAGTCTGGCCCGATGCATTCACACAGTCTAAATCGAGCTGGTCTGTTAGACGCGACATCAATCCCAACAATCCACCTGCATAATAAAAATCTTCCATCAGATAGGTATCACCTGACGGACGCACATTGGCGATGACCGGAATATGCCGACTGGCTTTGTCAAAATCATCCAAGCCGATATCATGGCCAGCCCGACGTGCCATCGCAATCAGATGGATCACCGCATTGGTTGAGCAGCCCATCGCCATCGCAACAATAATTGCATTTTGAAACGCGCTGCGGGTTTGGATTTTAGCAGGATGCAGATCTTCCCACACCATATCGACAATGCGTCGACCTGCTGCGGCACACATGCGAATATGATTGGAATCCGCGGCGGGAATGGAGGAAGCACCCGGCAAGCACATGCCCAATGTGTCGGCAAGAGCAGTCATGGTGGCAGCCGTGCCCATGGTCATGCAGACGCCATAGGAGCGCGCAATACCAACTTCCATTTCCCCCCAATCTTTGGTGGAAATTGTACCCGCGCGTCGCTCATCCCAATATTTAAAAGCATCGGATCCTGAGCCTAACACTTTGCCATGCCAATTGCCGCGCAACATGGGGCCAGCTGGCACAAAGATCGCCGGAACGCCGGCGCTGGTGGCTCCCAAAAGCAAGGCCGGTGTGGTTTTGTCACATCCCCCCATCAACACGACCCCGTCAATCGGGTGCGAGCGGATCAACTCTTCCGCCTCCATGGCTAGAAAATTTCGATAGAGCATGGTGGTGGGTTTCACTTTGCTCTCGGATAAAGACAGGGCAGGCAATTCCACCGGAAATCCACCCGCTTGCAAAATACCGCGCCGCACATCTTCCGCCCGTTGTTTGAAATGGGCGTGGCATTGGTTGAGATCAGACCATGTATTGATAATGGCGATAACTGGTTTTCCAACATAGTCGTCTGCGGCATATCCCATTTGGTTCATGCGGGAGCGATGCCCGAAGGAGCGAAAATCATCAGGCGCAAACCAGCGGGCGGAACGGAGCGTGTCTTTGGAACGGCGTGTCATGAGCGTACTCGATTATGTCCGTGAACAGAAAAGATCAGGCTCGAAACAGGGGCGGATGGGAGCCTCTGTTTCAAGTCAAGTGAACGGATCTAAAAGAGGGCGTGTCCTTCAAGACCCGGGCGTTTCCTAAGGTCCAGTTTTTATCAGCCGAACCTCTCCTGCTGTTTTACCCGATGATTGATGAAACACAAGCGGGCGGATGCACGGCGCCTAACGCGCTTTGATGAGGGGTTTGGCTCAGGTTTAGTTTGTATTTGGGCCCAGCTTGGGCCGCTACATGCGATGGATCAAGGCCGGATGGCCTCTTCAAGAGGGGGCGGTGTCGCGCTTGAGAGCCTGAGCTCCTTTAGGAGCGGGGCGACTGATTAGAATTCCAGATCAAGCTCTTCCAGCTCATCGGGCTCTTGAAGAGCGGCGGCAATCCATTCGCGCAGCAAAGACCAGTTCAAAATAGTTGTGCAATAGGCTTGGCTGACTGGGTCGAGCTCAACCGAATAAGTATGAAACCGCGTGCAGACCGGGGCAAACATCGCATCCGCCATGCAGGGCTTGGCCCCAAATAGATAAGGCCCTTCATAGCGGGCGAGGCAGTCGCGCCAAATCACCCCTATACGTTGGATGTCTGGTTTGGCTCCAGCCCATACTTTGAACTGGCTATGTTTGGTTTTTAGGTTCATCGGCAGGGCCGCGCGCAGATTGGCAAATCCTGATAGCATTTCGCCGCAAATGGACCGGCAATGAGCCCGCGCCTCCGGGCTGTCTGGTAAGAGGCCACTTTGGGGATGCCGTTCATTCAGCACTTCGGCAATGGCCCAACTGCCCCAAGCCTCAACAGGCCCAATGGTGAGCTTGGGAACCAGAAAAGAGGGGGTTAAATGCAATAATTCGGCTCGGGTCGAAGGGTCATTGAGGGTTTTCTGCTCCTCGACAAAGTTAATCCCCGCTATTTTACACAACAGCCAGCCCCGTAAAGCCCATGATGAATAGTTTTTGCTGCTAATAGACAGGGATGCTGTGTCGGTGCTCAAAGTGTTCTACCTCAAAATATTCTGCCTCAGCCTCTTCAACCTCAATATGCGCAGCAGGGGGAGCCCAGCCGTTCAAGTTGAAATCACATCTTAAGCTAGCCATAGCATAAGGAAATAGGAATCATTAGGCATATGTATTAGATTTTAGCCTTAATTTTAAGCTTGCTTGCGGCGCACGGCTCATGCAGCATGCACAATTGGATGTCCGGTTTCAGGCGTTTGGTTGGTTTTGAGAGGGTTTTTGTCTGAAATGAACGGGTTTGGAACAGGCACATCCTTTCAGGTGGGTAAATAACAATGCTTTATGCGATGTATCAAGCGCGCTCTGATTTGCTTGAGCCCTTGCGCAGTTTCTCTCATTTCATTGGTCAGACACTCGAGGCGCAAGACAGTGCTGTGACCGATAATTTGATGGTGCGTCACATCATTGCGACTTGCGAATTATTTTCTAAAACAAAATTGACCTATCAATCCCCCCCTTTTGCTATTCAAGAAATTCTCGATGGCAATCAATTGGTGTCAGTGACAGAAGAGCGGGTGTTTGAAACCCCCTTTGCCTCTTTGATTAAATTTCGCAAAGAGACCATCTCGCCCAAACCCAAAGTATTGGTGGTTGCGCCTTTGTCCGGCCATTATGCGACTTTGCTGCGTGCAACCGTAGAAACACTTTTGCTTGATCACGACGTCTATATTACGGATTGGCACAATGCGCGGGATGTTCCTGCTTCTGCGGGCCGGTTTGGCTTTGATGAATATGTTGAGCATCTGATCCGCTTCATGGAGTTTTTGGGCCAGGATGTTCATTTGCTGGCTGTGTGTCAGCCTTGTGTGCAAGCGCTGATTGCCGCAGCGATCATGGCGGAGGATCAGAACCCCTGCCAGCCCAACAGTCTGACCTTGATGGCGGGACCGATTGATACGCGGATCAATCCAACCAAAGTGAATGAGTTGGCGACCGATAAACCGATTGATTGGTTTAAATCCAATTTAATTGCGACGGTGCCAGCACGCTATGCAGGGGCTGGACGGCGGGTTTATCCGGGCTTTGTCCAACTCAGTGCTTTTATGAGCATGAATTTAAGTCGGCATGTGAAAGCGCATGCTGATATGTATG
>CAWUMW010000157.1:0-5498 GCA_963923415.1 uncultured Hyphomicrobiales bacterium
CCAATTGCGGCATCGCGGTCATGGCGATCCGGTTGGCAACCACCGCACCAATTCCACCCCCGATTAACAAGCCGGCGAGTAATAAGGCCCAGCCTGACAAGGTGGAGGGCGCAGCCACAGCCAAGGTGGTCAGCATGGCAATCGCCATGCCGATCATACCGTAGAGATTGCCCTGCCGGGAGGTGGCGGGAGAGGACAGGCCCCGCAAGGCCATGATGAACAGGCCACCTGAGACCAGATAGAGCAGTGAGGAAATATTCGCGCTCATGGCCTCATCCCTTCTTCTTATACATGGCCAGCATGCGTTGGGTGACCAAGAAGCCGCCAAATATGTTCACGCAGGCTAAAACCAATGCGGTAAATCCGAACCCTTGCGCCAGCGTGCCGCCTTCCCCGCCTTTAGCTGCATCCACACCCACAGCTAACAGGGCCCCCACCACGATCACCGAAGAGATGGCGTTGGTTACCGACATCAAAGGCGTGTGCAGCGCCGGTGTGACCGACCACACAACATAATAGCCGACAAACACCGCCAGCACGAAAATAGCCAGTTGGAAAATAAAAGGATCAATCGCACCGCCGGTCGCTGCATGGGCTGCTAGGCCCGCTTGTGCGGCAATCTGATCGGCATAGGCTTGTGCGGCATTGGCCGCCTCACGGGCGATCTTGGCTGCTGCTTGCGCTTTGTCGATGATTTGTTGGGGGGTCTCGTTGGCCATGGATTTTGTCTCCGTTAGGCTGTGGCTGCTGCGTCCGACCGCTTGAATTGCGGATGAATGACCGCGCCGCCCCGTGTCAGATTGGTGGCTTTCACCAGTTCGTCATCCCAGTTAATTTTGAGTGTTTTATGCTCTTTGTCGATCATGGTTTCCAAGAACGCAAACAGGTTCTTGGCGTAAAGAAGGGACGTAGAAGCAGCAAGCCGCCCCGGCACATTCAAATGACCCAAAATCGTGACGCCATTTGAGGTTGTCACCACGTCTCCAACAACAGAGCCCTCAATATTGCCACCCCGTTCGACTGCAAGATCAACCAGCACCGAACCGGGTCGCATGCTCTCGACCATATCGGCGGAGATCAGTTTGGGAGCGGGCCGGCCGGGGATCAGGGCTGTGGTAATCACCACATCTTGTTTAGCAATATGAGCGGCCACCAGCGCGGCTTGTTTGGCTTGATACTCTTTTGACATTTCCTTGGCATAACCGCCGGCGGTTTCTGCCTGTTTGAATTCGTCATCCTCAACCGCAATGAATTTAGCCCCAAGCGATTCAACTTGTTCTTTGGCGGCGGGACGCACATCGGTGGCGGTTACCACAGCACCCAATCGGCGCGCAGTTGCAATGGCCTGCAAGCCAGCAACACCCGCCCCCATAATGAAAATCCGTGTGGCTGGAACAGTGCCAGCAGCGGTCATCATCATCGGAAAGGCGCGTCCATAAGCAGAGGCTGCGTCAATGACGGCGCGATAGCCAGCAAGATTGGCTTGCGAAGATAACACATCCATCACCTGAGCGCGGGTAATGCGGGGCATTAACTCCATTGAAAATGTGGTCAAACCCGCTTTCGCCATCGCGTCAAGCGCCTCGTCATGGCCATAGGGATCCATGATGGCTAACACAACGGCATCCTGCGGGATCATGGCGATTTCGTCGTGATTGGGGCGGCGGACTTTCAACACCACCACGGCAGCCGACAATGCTTCCTTGGCGCTGGAGACAATGGTTGCCCCTGCTTTTTCATAGTCTGTGTCTGGAATGCCTGATAACGCGCCGGCCCCTTGTTCGATGACCAGCCAAGCGCCCAAAGCGGTGAGCTTTTTGACCGTTTCTGCGGAGGCTGCCACGCGGCTTTCATGCGGATCCGTTTCTTTGATGACGGCAATTTTCATGGAGATCCTCCGCTCGGCGAGCCCTTCAAGGGCCTTTTTATCGGGTCGAGGGGAACCCGGTCAGCGGGTTCTCCTTTGATGTTTGCGCGCCTGTCTTCAATTCACCGACAGGCTTTATAGTTTTAGGTCTTTATAGTTCAGGGCTTAATCATCTTAGGCTATCGTTTTGCGCGGCAGGGCCTCAGACCAGAAAAATCGCCATGCCGACGACCAAAGCAAGAACAGCCGCTGTTCCCCATGTCACCATGTGAAGAAAACCTTGATAGGTTGCTTCATGAGACGGATAATCCATAGCGGATGCGTGGTCGTGATCATTTGAATGAGCCATGATGGCTTACCCCCTTGTTTGAAATTGACTTTGTTCGGTTCTACTCCAAGCGCTGCTGCCGATCAATCGTAAGGGCAGGGAAATCTTTGCAAAATTTCTCGCAAAATTCCCGGATTGCCGACAGATTATCCGCGCTCTTGCAGGGCTGCGGCGGCCGTGACGAGGCCCAAAGTGACACAAGCCAGAGATAAGCCAGCCAGAATTTTCAGCGGGGTTCCCGCTTGCATCAGACCCAGCACCGGCGCATTGGCACTCGCCACCCCAAAAATAAGGATCGGGATCATCACCGGCATAGCAATGACTGAGATCAGCAGACCACCGCGCCGCAAGCTGACGGTTAAGGCGGCGCCAGCGGCACCAATGGCGGTCAGCGCCGGGGTGCCGATCATCAGGCTGATCGCCATCAGCACTAGCTGATCGGGTTCCAAAGCGAGCAAAAGCCCCAAGATTGGCGCTGCGAGGGTCAGCGGCAGGCCGGTTGTCACCCAATGGGCGAGGCATTTCGCGCCAACCAGCGCGAGCATGGGCAAGGGGCCTGCTTGCAATAAATCGAGACTTCCATCCTCTTCATCCGCTTGAAACAGTCGATCGAGCCCTAATAGGGTCGATAATAAGGCGGCAATCCACAGCAAAGCCGGGCCGATTCGCGCTAGCAGATTGAGATCAGGCCCAATGGCAAAGGGCGCTAAAACGATCAAAGAGAGAAAAAACATCAATCCGGTCAGGCCGCCACCGCCAATTCGCGTCGCGAGCAACACATCGCGTCGGACGAGGGCAAAAAAAGCATTCATGGTCGCGCCCCCAGATCCAAAACGGTTGTGGGCAGGGGCAAGGGGCTATGGGTTGCCACCAGCAAAACCCCGTTATGATCGAGATGGGACTGGCATAAAGCCCATAAAAGCGCTTGGCCCTGCGTATCCAGAGCTGTTGCCGGCTCATCCAATAGCCAAATAGGGCGGTGTGTGAGGATTAAACGGGCCAATCCCAAGCGTCGGCGCTGTCCGGCGGACAGCATCAGAGCCGGAAAATGGGCGGCATGGGCAAGCCCCGTTTGCCTTAAGACATGGGTGATCAGGTCGGCATGGGATGAGGGCGAGCCCGAGGACGTCTTGGGTGCTTGCGTCTTGGGTGCTTGCGGGTTGAGTGTTTGCGGGGCAGGACCGCTAAATTGCACCCAGAATTCAAGCAGTTCATAGGGGGTTAAAGCGGGTTTGAGGGCGTCGCGATGGCCTAAATAGTGACAAGAGGCGGCTAAACCGGCTCCGTCATCGGGGGTGCTGCGCGCCAAAAGGCGCATGCCCTGATCCGCGTTGCCCTGCTGCAGGTCGATTTGACCCGTTTCGGGGGATAATAGGCCGCCAATCAGGCGTAAAAGGGAGGATTTTCCCACCCCATTGGGCCCAATGATCGCCAAGGCATGCCCTGGAAGGGTTGAAAAATGCAGGTTTTCGAACAAAACCCGCCCTGATCTGGCCCCTGTGAGTTTGTCTGCGCTTAAATGTATCACGCGGTATGGCCTCGGTCTTTCCAGTCTGTGCTTGATCCGCCCGACAACCATGCGGCGAAAATTTCTTTATGGGAATACTTTTGTCCCTGTAGCGGCTTTGCAAGAAATTTTCTATAGAAGCTTTGGCTGCGTCGCGGCGCTTCTCGAGAGCGTTGGGTTTCGGGCACTCCCGAGGCGGCGTGTGCGTGTTGCACTTCAGCCAATGGACAAAACCCGGAAGGACACCGCCGTGACACAGTCATTGGACAGCTTCAAATGCCGTAAGAAGCTTAAAGTCGGCAATAAGACCTATATTTATTATTCCCTGAAGGCCGCTGAAAAGAACGGTCTGAAAGGTGTTTCCAAATTGCCTTTCTCGCTGAAAGTGCTGCTTGAAAATCTGCTGCGCTTCGAAGACGGCCGCACCGTCACCAAGCAAGACATCATGGCGGTCAGCAAATGGGTCTCGAATCGCGGGGCTGTTGAGCGCGAAATCGCATTCCGTCCGGCCCGCGTTCTGATGCAGGACTTCACCGGCGTTCCCGCAGTGGTGGATTTGGCTGCCATGCGCGATGCCATGACCGCCTTGGGGGGCAATCCCCAGAAAATCAATCCGCTGGTGCCTGTTGATCTGGTGATCGACCATTCGGTGATTGTCGATGAATTTGGCAACCGCAGCGCGTTCAAAAAGAACGTTGATCTTGAATATAGCCGCAACGGCGAGCGTTACCGCTTCCTCAAATGGGGGCAAGGCTCGTTCGACAATTTCCGTGTTGTGCCGCCCGGCACTGGTATCTGCCACCAGGTTAATCTGGAATATCTGGCCCAGACCGTCTGGACGCGCAAAGAGAAGCTGAAATTGGGCCGCGCGAAGCCCGCAACCTATGAAGTCGCTTATCCCGACACATTGGTTGGCACCGATTCGCATACCACCATGGTCAATGGTCTGGCCGTGCTCGGTTGGGGCGTCGGCGGGATCGAGGCGGAAGCCGCGATGCTGGGTCAGCCGCAATCCATGCTGCTGCCGGAAGTCATCGGTTTCAAACTCGACGGCAAGCTGAAGGAAGGCGTGACTGCGACCGATCTGGTGCTCACCGTCACCCAGATGCTGCGCAAAAAGGGCGTGGTCAATAAGTTCGTTGAATTTTATGGCCCCGGTCTCAATACGATGTCGCTGGCTGATCGTGCCACCATTGCCAATATGGCGCCCGAATATGGGGCAACCTGTGGCTTCTTCCCGATCGACGGCGAAACCATTGCCTATCTCGATACATCGAGCCGCAAGACCGCGCGTGTGCAGCTGGTTGAAAAATACGCCAAGGCACAGGGATTGTTCCGTACCAAGACAACGCCTGATCCGGTCTTCACCGATACTTTGGAGCTCGATCTTGGCGAAGTGGTGCCCTCGATGGCCGGACCCAAGCGTCCCGAAGGGCGCGTGGCGCTGACCGATATTGCGGCAGGCTTTGCCGCTGCCATGGAGACCGAATATAAAAAGGCGACAGGCGCGGGCAAGCGTTATGCGGTGGCCGGTAAAAACTTCGATCTCGGCCATGGCGATGTGGTGATTGCCGCGATCACATCCTGCACCAACACCTCCAACCCGTCCGTGCTGATCGGTGCCGGTCTTCTGGCCCGCAATGCCGCTGAAGCGGGTTTGAAGGTGAAGCCGTGGGTCAAGACTTCGCTGGCACCCGGATCACAGGTGGTTGCGGAATATCTCGCCAATTCCGGTTTGCAAAAAGATCTCGACAAATTGGGCTTCAATCTTGTCGGGTTCGGCTGCACGACCTGTA